>JAGGSL010000034.1 GCA_021159125.1 Thermoplasmata archaeon | reverse complement strand
ATGACAACCTTCCCCCTATAATCGCTCAGCTGCTTGTGCTCGCCATCAATGGTTGTGAAACTGAAGTTTTCTCCTGTATCTGTCCTATTTCCGTTCGAAGAGTCAATACAACCCGAAAATATCGAGGCGGCAAATATTGCGATGGACAGGACTGCAATAACTTTCTTCATAGATACCTTTCCACCCAATCTCTGAGCATGTCAGGGGGCAGTGCGCCAATGCTTCGGTCCGCAAGCTTACCATTCCTGAAAAGTAACAGAGTTGGTATGCTCATTATCCCATATTTTGAAGCAGTGGCCCTGTTCTCATCTGTATTCAACTTTGCAAATACAACCTTTCCTTTCATTTCCTTTGCCAGCTGCTCCACAACAGGAGCTATAAACCTGCATGGGCCGCACCATGGCGCCCAGCAATCAACAACGACTATTGGATATTTATTAATGAGTTCATCTATACTTGAATCCGTGACTTTTACCGGCTTACTCGGCCATTTTTCGCCATCTCCGGAAATTTTTTTAAGCAGTTCTTCCATCTTCCTCTTCTTTATGCGTTCCACTTCGCTTTCCATGGGGAGGGAATATGCTTCCAATATATAACGTTTTTGCACTATTTTTGCACAAACGATAAATATATGTTTTGTATCTTCCATTATGAAATACGTGCCAGTAGAAGATGACATAAAATGCTCTGATATATTTCACTATCTGCTGGATTTAAATGAGTTAGATATGAAAGTCTACAGACATTTATCAACAGATACAAAACGTGCAGATGAGATTGCAGAAAAAATAGGAAAAGATAGAAGCACTATCCACCGCTCCCTGCAGAAACTCATTTCATGCGGGCTGTGCAAAAGGGAGAGGCATCTTCTGGATGGAGGAGGGCACTATTATGTTTATACTGCAGTTCCTCCTGAAATTGTTAAGAAAATGGTCAAATCCTGCATAGATTCGTGGTATGAGAATATGAACGATGCCCTGAAACACTTTGATGATGAATTTTTTTCCGAAAAGTGATTTCATTCGTCCTTCAATTTTTCTATGAACTGTTTCATGTTTTCCCAGTGGGTGCCGAGCCAGTAGATGCGTTTGCAGTTAGGGCAAATCCGGAATTCTTCATGGTTTTCATAGGCATGCGGCGGCACCTTTCCCCTCACTTCCTCTTTGCTTATTTTTATCACAGGAGTGTTGCATACTGTGCATCTGCTCAGATAATTTTTTTCATTAATTTTAATATTAAGTGAGGTGATTACTTTCTTTATCTGCTCTTCAAGTTCGGTACTGTCTATAAAAACCGAATTTTTGTATCTTGAATGAAGTTCTTTATCTCTTGTAAGCAAAACTCTTTTCTCTTCATCTGCTTTTACAATGATTTCATTATCATTTCCTCCCTTCGCATAAGCAGTATCATACCCAATAATGCGCAACCACTTTGCAAGCGTGCCGAGCATCTGATCGCAGAGAAATTTCATCCTTAAAGGATTTTTAACTTTATAATATCGTGATGGCGTTTTGCTATCTCTCTCAATATATTTATGTTCCTCCCGTTTTTGCCGATAGCTTTGCCCTTATCGTCCTGGGTTATTGTGACATTTACGATTGTGCCCTCATCTCCTTCCATCACCACCACTTCATCAAGTTTGTAGGGTTTGAATAAATTTGTGATAAAGGATTTTTTATCCTTATCATACTCAACAAATTTTACCTCCTTTCTGAGCATTTTTTCAAGGGTTTTTATGTTTTTGGCATTCTTTCCGATTGCCTTTCCAAGTTTGCCCTTTTCCACAATATATGTAATTCTATCCTCCATCTCTATGCAGTCTATAATTGGCGCTCCTGTAACATCCTCTGCAAGCGCAATATAATGCATTTCCTCATGCGATAATGTTATCTTCATTTACTTCCCTATATTCAATATATTTGATGTGCCTTCATCCACGATTGCCATGACAGATATACTGAAGGGCTTTTTGCATATGCTCCCCAATTCCAGGCTGCCACCGCTGTAAACGAACACAGGTTTATCCCCTGCAAGATTCATGACTTCCTTCTTTTTAGGGCAGTCGTTTGACACAATGAACATCTTTGCATCATCTCTCTTCATTGCTTCCTTGAAGCCCATATACACTTTCCCTGTAGATAGCACTCTTCCCAACTCTTTTGTTATGTCCATTTTATTCACCTTTCTTCATTTTACTAACATCAACGGAAAGTTCTACTGAACCTGTTCCCAATTTTATGGGTTGACCGACAATGATATTCTCAGCCACACCTCTCAGTTCATCCACCTCGCCCCTCTTTGCAGCTTTCAGCAAATGGTTTACCGTGATTTCAAAAGCAGCTCTTGCAATGACCGAGCTTTTCTCTCCGCTTACGCCCTGCCTTCCTATGGGGCGGACCGTTCCGTCTGCGGTCATGGTGTCTGCAACAAGCATGATGTGGCGTATGTCAACATTTAGGCCCTGCTCCTGAAGGGTGTTGTATGCTTCATTTATGATTGCGTTTCTTGCTGCCTCCACTCCGAGAACCTTATAAATGGCATATATGTCATTTGTTGTTGTTCTTGTCTTGTCCACTCCCTCAAGCTTAAGTATCTCCTCGAAATTGCTTCCTTCCGTGTAGATAACGTATTCCCCTTTTTCTTTTCTTATTATAGCCCTCTTTATCCCATCTATGCCCTTTATCTTGACATTTTTTATCTCTTCGCTTATCCTCTGCAACTCCCTGTACGTTTCCTCTGTGGGAATGACCTCAATGTTGTTCCCGACCACATTGATTTTTGTCCTTCTCAGTGGTTTAAAGCTTTTTTCAATGTCCTCTATTGTGATATCCTTCCTTTCAATTGCCTTCTTATTCGGCTTTACAATGACCTTCATGTTTCCCAGGTCTGTATTAACTTCTGCAATGTTTATAAGTCGGGTAATCTCGATTTTATTTGCAATCTTCTTTGCCAGGTCTTTATTGACCTTATAGCCCCCTTCCAGGTAGACGGTCATCATCGGCGTTGACGGCTTCTTTCTTGCATCAACAACCTCAATAAGACGGGGCAGCCCCAGGGTAACATTTATCTCTGCCACTCCTGCATAGTGGAATGTACGCATTGTCATCTGAGTTCCTGGTTCCCCAATGGACTGCGCCCCCACTATCCCGCATGCTTCCATGGGGTCCATCAATGCCCTGTTATAACTCTCGACAACCTTATTTATCAGCTCCTTCAGTTTCTTTTCGGACAGATTTTTGTCAATAGTCTTGTCTATTATGTCATCAATTATCGAGCGCGGAAGAAATTCATCCATATCGTCCAGTATTTTCTTTATTTTTTTTCTCAACTTCGCATTTTTCTCTGGTTCCTCTATGGTAGGCGGAGGTACATTCTCAGCCTTTGCGAGTATCCCGCGTGCATCTATGGAACCCACTTCCTTTTTAATCCCTGAGGCAGCGCTCCCAAGGACTTCTTTGAGTTCTCTCTCAGATGCAACTTTCAAGTCCAGTTTGCTTCTGTATCCTGCATCAATAAGTTTTTTTGCTTTGGACGGACCGAGACCTTTTATATCGGATAGTTCTTTTATTGCCTCATCCTTTGAGGGAGTCAGATAGTTCTTTATTATGATTGCATACTTCTTTCCTATTCCTTTTACATTCGCTATTGTCTCTATAGGCTGAAGTTTCAGTTCAAGCATGCTTCTGAACCCGGCATCATAAAGGGCTTCTGCCTTTGAAGGTCCTATGCCTTTTATTTCCAGAAATTCCTTTATTATTTTTTCTCTGTCCTCTTCCGGTTTTTTTATACGTGTCTTTACACCAATCTTCTTTAGTATTTCCTCTGCCCTTTTCTTTTTAAACCCGAGTTTGCAGATATCATCGATGCTGGCTTTTTTAATAGATGATATCGTAAATTTCTCCGCTAACTTTTTTGCATCCTCTTCCGATAATCCCCTCTTTATAAATGCGTTAATCGTATCTTTCTTTGCCATTAAAGCACCTCGCTCACAATGTTATCAATATCAACTGCCTTTCCGCGAATGCTCTTGGCAGGGTCAACACCGTCTTCTCCATAATTAAACTGTATTATATCCCCATAGGTCGTTCTCACAGTCCCGTCGTCTTCCATTTTTAGATTTTCAAGTGCATTTATCAGACGGCGCTGCATGTAACCGGAACGGGATGTTCTCACAGCAGTATCCACGAGACCCTCTC
Organism: Thermoplasmata archaeon; assembly: GCA_021159125.1. Lineage (GTDB taxonomy): Archaea > Thermoplasmatota > E2 > UBA202 > DSCA01 > VBQP01. The sequence goes on along the minus strand of JAGGSL010000034.1, from coordinate 6,418 downwards.
TGCCACCCATGGAGTGGAAGAAGTATTCTGTTGGCGTAAGCCCTTTCTTGTAATTGCTTGCCACAAAACCTCTTGCCTCTGCTCCCAGATCTCCTTTCTTGAAATGAGGCAATGTTCTGTTCATATAACCACGGGATATTCTTTCTCCTCTTACTGCCTGCTGCCCCACACATCCTGCCATCTGGGAAAGGTTAAGCATGGAGCCCCTGGCACCGGAACGGGCCATTATCACGGCAGAGTTACCCATACCAAGGTAGTGCCCTGCTATTTCTCCCATCTGGTCTCTTGTCCTTCCTGTGACGCGCATTATTTCCATTTCAAGTGTCTCTTCTAGACTCCTCCCTGGAATTTCCTCCAACTCGCCGTTATTGTATGCCTTGATCAACTGGTTTATTTTTTCGCTGGCTTTTGCGAGCTGCTCTTCTCTCTGAATATTTGCCTCTTCGGGCATATCCTCGTCATCTATGCCTGTTGTGAACCCTATTGTTGTTATGGCAGCAATGCCGAGCTTTGTGACCCTGTCTATAAAATCACGGGCTGCATCCATGCCATATTTTCTTGCAATATATTCAAGAATGACTCCTTTAAAAGCACCTATGCTCTTCTCGTCTATCACACCCTTTTCGAGCACACCATTTTTTATGACGACATAGCTGTCGTACGGGCATTGTTCTTTCAGGCACTCATCGCAGTTTATGCATGATTGGGCTTTGTATTCCAGATTTATCTCTTTGGGCAGTATTTTGCTGAATATCTCCTTCCCGCTCATCTTGTCATTTATCTCTCCTTTGTAATCAATGGCGGAGAGGATACGCACAGCATCGTCTTTGTCAAACACTCTGTTATGATGGGTGAGAAGGAAACATCCCGTAATGTGGTCATGTATGGCCCCTATTATCGCTCCCCCGAACCTTGGTGAAAGTATGTTTTCCTGAACTTTCATCAGAACCTCTGCCTCTCCTCTCGCCTCTTCTGACTGCAGCACATGAAGATTCATCTCGTCTCCGTCAAAATCCGCATTATAGGGAGGACAAACTGCCAGATTCATGCGGAAAGTTTTGTATGGAAGCACCCTTACTTTGTGAGCCATCATTGACATTCTGTGGAGAGACGGCTGCCTGTTGAAAAGCACAATGTCACCATCATTTAACTGTCGCTCTGCAATCGCTCCGACCTCGACTCTTTCTGCAACTGTCTCTGCATTCTCTTCTGTTACCTTTATCCTTCTCCCGTCTGGCCTTGTGATATAGTTCACTCCAGGTATGTATATCTTGCCCTTCGGTGGCTCTGGGAAGGGCCCTCTTCTTACGAGTTCCTTTACTTCCTCTATGTTGTATGGCGTTACCCTGACTTTGACCGTAAGCTCTCTTGCCATTTTTATCGGCACTCCCACCTCGTTTATGCTCAAGTTGGGGTCGGGAGAAATTACGGTTCTCGCAGAAAAATTGACTCTCTTACCTGATAAATTTGAGCGGAAACGCCCTTCCTTGCCTTTGAGACGCTGGGCGAGAGTTTTCAGCGCTCTGCCGCTTCTGTGACGCGCCGGCGGGATACCTGCTGTCTGGTTATCAAAATATGTGGTGATGTGATATTGTATGAGTTCCCACAAATCCTCGACTATGAGCTGCGGGGCGCCTGCATCCCTGTTTTCCTGAAGGCGCTGGTTTATTCTTATGATATCGACAAGCTTGTGCGTTAAATCATCTTCGCTTCTTTCCCCTGTCTCAAGGGTTATTGACGGTCGGGTGGTCACAGGCGGGACGGGAAGCACTGTAAGAACCATCCACTCAGGGCGTGCAACCTCCGGATTTATATCAAACATGTAAAGGTTTTCTTCCTCGACCTCGCTCACCTTTTCCAGCCACTCCCTCACTTCAGCAGGTGTCATCTTATGCCCTTCTTCCCTGAAGGTGGTTGGCTTGTCGAGCTCTATATTATGATTGGGTCTACCGCAATACGGACATTTGGTAGCTTTTCTTGCAAGTGCGATCACCTCTTTTGAAAAATTTAAGGTAGACTGCCCGTTTTTTACCATGGCTTTGTATTTTCTTTCGAGTCTTGCCATATGTTCTTCATCAAGCAAAATATGGCCGCATCCCCTGCATGTGGAGCGCAGTATGCCAAGTATTGTTTTTACATATCCGACATGTATGACAGGCATGGCAAGCTCTATATGGCCGAAATGGCCCGGACATCCATCCTTTCCCACACGCTGTCCGCACGTCTTGCACCTCAAACCCGGTTCAATAACCCCGAGGCGTGGATCCATCAGGCCCATCTCGATAGGAAAGCCATCCTCATCATATGTATCGGGCGTTATGATGCGGGTGGCTGACATTTTCCTTATCTTCTCGGGAGAAAGCAAACCAAATTGAATTGAATCTATTTTTTTCGGCGTATTTGTTCTCATTTTATACCTCACACAAGTTTACTCAACCTCAATTTCGGATCTATTACCAGCGATTGAAGTTCCTCCAGCAGCAATTTGAAGGCATAACTCATCTCGACAGGATGTATCGATGCATCGTCGCCGCATATGGGGCATTTCAGGAATCCCTTCCGCGTCTTTACGGCAATGTGGCCACACTTCTCGCATACATATTGTACTGTCAGATCAGATTCCTCCAGCAGCCTATCCTTTATTGTCATGGATGCTCCATGGCCGATAAGGCAATCTCTTTCCATCTCTCCGAATCTCAGTCCGCCGTCCCTCGCTCTGCCTTCAGTCGGCTGGCGAGTTAGTATTTGAACAGGGCCGCGGGAGCGTGCATGCATCTTCCCTGCAACCATGTGGTGCAGTTTCTGGTAATAAATGCATCCCACAAATATATCTGCACTTATCATTTTGCCTGTTTCGCCGTCGTACATCACTTCTCTTCCATTGTGCTTGAAGCCGTTTTTGACAAGCGCTTTCCTTAAATCTTTTTCCGGCTCTCCAGAGAATGGAGTTCCATCGACTATCCTTCCCTCAAGTGCTCCGACTTTGCCCCCTATCATCTCCAAGACGTGACCCACTGTCATTCTGCTCGGAATGGCATGAGGATTTATTATCAAATCAGGGGTTATACCGTCTGCCGTAAATGGCATATCTTCCTGAGGCAAAATTAAACCAAGAACGCCTTTCTGTCCGTGTTTTGAGGCAAATTTGTCCCCAAGCTCTGGTATACGCTCGTCCCTTACTTTTATTTTGACAAGGCGAGAGCCGTTCACTGATTCTGAAAGGACTACGGTGTCAACAACTCCGGATTCACCGTGCCTGACCGTGACAGATGTCTCCCTCCTTTTCTGGGGGATAAGTATATCTGTGGGTTCCTCTAAAAATCTTGGCGGGGATGTCTTGCCGACGAGAACATCGTCGCTCTTCACCTGGCTTTCGGGGGATATAATTCCGTCTTCAGATAAATTGGCGTATGCCTCCTCGCTTCTCACTCCTCTGCATTCGGGGTCGGGTATCTCAAAGTGGTCTTCCTGCCCTCCGGGATAGCGTTGCTCCTCTGCAGAGTATGCCCTGAAAAACGTGCTTCTTGCAAGTCCCCTGTCTATGGATGCCTTGTTCATGATGAGGGCGTCTTCCATATTGTATCCCTTGTAAGATATCACGGCAACTACGAAATTCTGTCCCGCAGGCCTTCTTGAGAAGTTTATGTATCTTGAAGAATGCGTCTGGACAATAGGCATCTGCGGGTAGTGCATTAGATGGCCTCTGGTATCAGGTCTCTTTCTGTAGTTTGCTGAGCCAAAACCAAGCGACTGCTTACCCATTCCTGCTCCCATTGTGATACGGGGTGAAGCATTGTGCTCTGCGTAAGGAACAAGAGATGCGCCCACGCCAAGAATGCAGAGCAGGTCTATTTCCATATGGGTATGTTCTTTGTTTAAATCTTTAGGAGTCAAAGCGATATACGCATTTTCTTCTTCTTCAGTATCAATGTACTCCACGATCCCCATTTCTATGAGGTTGTGCCATGAAAGTTCTCCTTTCTCCAGTTTTTCCCTATGCTCGTCAGTGAAAAGTGGTTTTCCATTTTCAACAACAAACAGGGGCCTTCTAACTCTGCCAGGGTCGCAGTTGATAAATACATCACTGCTGTCATCATAATAGCAAACATTTATCTCTATGTCGAGCTCTCCTTTTCTTCTTCTCTTCCTTATGGTATCTGCAAGCTCTGCGCCATCTGGATACACTCCGACAAGCTCTCCGTTGAGATAAACCCTTGCACCCTTAAAATCCTTCTTTACCTCCATTAGCCCCATCTTGTGAAGCTCCTCTTTGACCTTTTCCTCAGGATATCCCTCTGATATCTCTACCGCCAGCGCGAGATTCTTCACAAGACCGCAGTTCGGTCCTTCAGGTGTTTCATTAGGGCAGAGTCTGCCCCAGTGCGTGGAATGTAAGTCTCTTGCCTCGAAGTGAGGCTGCGAGCGTGTGAGGGGTGAGGTAATGCGGCGCAGATGGCTGATTGTTGCAAGGTTGGATGTCCTATCAAGAAGCTGCGAAACGCCTGTTCTACCGCCGACCCAGTTTCCTGTGGCGAGGGCATGATGAATCCGCTGTGTAAAAACATCTGTTCTTATGCACGGCTTTATTTTCAGATTTTCAAGCTTTTTGCCTCTTGCGTGCAGACGTTCAAGCTGATATTTCAAATCTTTGCACAATGCGATGAAAGCAACTCTGAACAAATCTTCCATCAAATCGCCAGCAAGCTTAAGGCGCTTGTTTGCATAATGGTCTTTATCATCTTCCTCCCTGTATCCGAGAGCAAGCTCAAGAACCGCCTGTCCCATTCTCGCAAGAAATATTGCCTTCTTTATTCTGTCGCTTGGTTCGCCGCCGAGATGCGGCAGGATATTTCTGTCGATGAGTGCCATTGCTCTTTCCCGCCTGTATTCCTTTGCCTGCCCACCTGCGACTTTTTTGCCAAAATACTCGAGTGCTTCTTCTTCATTTGTTACGCCGTATTCTTCCTGGCATGCCTCTATGTTGGCAAGCACGAAGACTTCTGTTTCGGGATATGAAACAATATTGTCCAAAATTTCCTGCGAGTCCATGCCCAGTGCGCGTAGAAGGATTATGAGCGGAACCTGCCCTGCAACTGTTGGCAGGGTGGTCATAAGCATTCCGTCCTTCTTCTTTTCCACAACAATTATCGAGCGGTAACCTTCTTTCTGGGAAAATACTTTTGCGGTTTCTATATCATATCCGTATCTTGAGTTTTTCTCTATAAGCACCCTGTTTGGCGCAAGGTCTTCAAGGGTGATGAGAACTCTTTCTGTTCCATTGCTTATGAAGTGCGCTCCGGGGTCGAGAGGGTCTTCGCCCATCTCTATCAGTTTGTTGTTGTATTCTTCGTCAGAAAGGGGTCTTCCCGCCTCTTCTTCTAGAACCTCTCTCGATATGTTGCACTTCTTTGACTTTACCATTATGGGCAGATAGCCAATTCTAACTTCCTCGGGCTCATAGGGTATCCCGTTTATCTCGGGGATGAACTCCACGTACACGGGCGCTTCGTATGTCAAATCTCTCAGCCTGGCTTCCATCGGCGTAAGAAAATGCTCATCTCCAGTTGCTTCCCTCACAATGGGCCTTCCGATTCTTATCTTCCCGACTTTTATTCTATATCCTTCTATCTCTGTATGGATATATCCTCTCTCAAGATTTTCTCCCTCACCTATGCGTGTGCTGTCCATGATTTCCTGCAGTCTCCTGTCAAGGAAATCGTTGTATGACGCAATGTGGTGATTTGCTATTGTACGCTCTCTATAAAAGGCATCTAACACCTCCCTCATTTTTATCTCTCCTCTGAATTTAAATCTCCAAGATTACCGATATCTGACCCGACCACAAGGCGGATGTCCCCTTCACGAGCTCCTATTGCCCTTGATACAGGGTCTGTGACAAGCATTTTCGGCAAATCTCCCTTTTTTATACCATACGTAGAAAGCAGCTTCTTTACTTCACTTCGAGAAAGTATCCTATAGTATGGAACAAGCTCGTGCTTCAATATATTGAAATTCATTTTTTATCCTCCATTATATATTTCCCTATTTTAACTTTTCGGTAGATACGGGCCTGAGGGGATTTTCTATTGGTGGCCCATTGCCAGCCAAATTTCGAACCCCTGGCCACCTGGTTAAAAGCCAGATGCTCTACCTAGCTGAGCTACAGGCCCCTATCTTTACACCCCGTGATGACTTTACCCCTAATGAGGGTGTTATATATATACTTTTGCAAGGCATTCGCATTGGTTTTTCTTCGGGCGGAAAGGCATGCTAAGCTAATTTTTAATATAGTGCAAAAGGTAATCCCAAATTGGCATCACGGGAACTAATCTCCTTCTCCTACAACAACCACCCGGTTCTGACGGAATGCTTTGACTTCGCGTATGTCCGGTACATCGATTTTTACCTTCTTTTTCTT
>JAGGSL010000020.1 GCA_021159125.1 Thermoplasmata archaeon | reverse complement strand
GAGTGCAGGCTTTTCCGCTTTTTGGTGCGGAGAGAAGAGGGGCACCGGTAAAGGCTTTTGCCCGTATATCCGACAGCGATATTTATCTGAGAAGCCAGATATATTCCCCCGACATTGTTGTTATTCTGGACACGGGAATAATGGATACGGTTGATGTCACCAAAGGTTTGAAGGAAAACGGAGTTATTGTTATGAATACCCCGCGCTCTCCTGAAGAGATAGATTTGCCTTTCAAAGTTGCTACTGTTGATGCGACAGGCATAGCTATCGAGAACAAAATACTGGTGGGTGGCATTCCTGTTGTCAATACACCCATAATTGGGGCGCTTCCAAAACTCATGAACAATCTTACCATAGAGTCGGTCAGAGAAGCGATTATTGAGAGATGGGGAGAGAAGGCAGGCGAAAGAAATGCCGTTGCGGCAGAAGAAGCTTACAGGAGGTTGAGGATAAAATGAAAACCACAATATCATATCCGACAAAAGCAGGAATGGGAAAAACGGGAAGCTGGCGGGTATTCCGTCCGGTATTGCATGAAGATAAGTGCATTAAATGCTGGATATGCTGGGTTTTTTGCCCCGAGTCTGCAATAGAGAGGGACGAATTTCCGAAAATAGATTATGATTTCTGCAAGGGTTGCGGGGTATGTGCAAATGAATGTCCTGTAAATGCCATAGAAATGAGGAGGGAGGAAAAATGAAAATCATAGATACTGCAAACAACATTGCTGCGCTTGCAGCAAAAATGGCACGCCCGAAGGTCATATCTGCATATCCGATAACACCTCAAACGACAATTGTCGAAAAACTTGCCCAGTATGTGGAATCGGGGGAACTGAAATCAGAATTTATAAGAGTTGAGTCAGAGCATTCTGCGATGGCTTCATGCATTGGGGCAGAGGCAACAGGCGTGAGAACTTTCACAGCCACCTCCTCCCACGGACTTTTGCTCATGCACGAGATGCTTCACTGGGCTGCGCTTGCAAGATTGCCGATAGTTATGGTGAACATAAACAGGGCTATAGGGCCTGGATGGAGCATATGGAGCGACTGCAATGATTCCATAGCCCAGCGCGATACAGGATGGCTGCAGTTTTACTGCTCAAGCAATCAGGAGGTATTTGATACGATAATCCAGGCATACCGCGTTGCAGAGCATAAAGACGTGCAGCTGCCTGTCATGATAAATTATGACGGCTTTATTCTGTCCCATACATCAATGCCCGCAGATATACCGCCGCAGGAGGAAATAGATTCATTTCTCCCGCCATACTCGCCCGAATGGAAACTTGACGTTGATAAGCCCATCACTCACGGCAACATTATAGGGCCTGAATATTACATGGAAGTGAGGTATGACATGCAACTCTCCCAGATGAAGGCCAAGAACGTGATAAAAGATATTGATAAAGAATGGCATAAAACATTTGGCAGAAGCTACGGAGGGCTTGTGGAGGAATACATGTGCGATGATGCAGATACTGTAATAGTTGCTTCAGGGGCGATAGGCGCAGAAGCGCATGCATCGGTTGATGAGCTGAGAAAGAAAGGAAAAAAAGTGGGGCTTGCACGCCTCAGGGTTTTCAGGCCTTTTCCCAGAGAAGAGTTAAAAAAGATAGCAGAAAACTCGGAGTTGATTGTAATAGACAGGAACATATCTGTAGGAATGGAGGGAGCAATGGCAACAGAAATAAAGGCAGCTGTGGGCAATGACATCAAACAATTTATTGCAGGTCTCGGCGGAAGAGATGTCACTCACAAAGACATAATAAGGATGTACGAACTTGCGAAAGAAAATAAGGACGGATGGTATTCCGTGGAGGTGGAATAATGGTATCTATAAAGGATTTACCTGAGAATGAATATGTGCTGGAAGGCAATGCTGCCTGTCCTGGATGTCCTATTACAATAGCTTTAAGAACCATGCTTAAGGCGCTTGGAAAAGATACAATAATTACAGTGCCTGCCTCATGCAGCGCAGTAATTCAATCCCTCTACCCAAAAACATCATTTGCTGTGCCCACTCTCAACATTGCATTCGAAGCAGCAGCGGCATCTGCATCTGGCATAGAGGCGGCGCTCCATGCCCAGGGAAAAGACGATATTACGGTTCTTGCATGGGCAGGGGACGGCGGAAGTTATGACATAGGTCTGCAGGCGCTTAGCGGCGCCCTGGAGAGGGGGACAAACTTCATCTATGTTTGCTACAACAACCAGATGTATTCCAATACGGGTGTTCAGCGCAGCGGAGCCACTCCGTATGGAGCATGGACAACCACAACATGGACAGGCAAGAAGGAAAAGCAGAAGAACCTTGCAGAAATAGTTATGGCACACGATATACCTTATGTAGCAACTGCCTCGATAGCATATCCTACCGACTTGTATCGCAAAGCAAAGAAAGCGAAGGAGATAAAGGGCCCGAAATATATGGAGATAATAGCCCCGTGCCCGCCTGGCTGGAGATTTGATATGAGCAAGACGGTTGAGATGGCACGGCTTGCTGTGGAAACAGGAGCATGGCTAATGTATGAATTTGAGAACGGCAAACTTACATTCAACGGCCCTTCAAAGGGAATAATTGATGGCAGCAGGGAGCCGAAGCCGGTGGAGGACTGGCTCCGTATGCAGGGAAGATTCAAGAACATCACCGATGATGACCTTAAAGAGATAAAGAAAGAATTGAAAGAGAGATGGGAATTCTACAGAAAAAAATCACAGCTCTTTTGAAAGCCGGCTTATCCGCCAGCCTACGGCACAATATGGATAAAGCAGTATATCTTTAGCATTATATCTTTATGAAACCGCGGCGCATGTAGGCGAGCAGTGCATTGGCAGAAGACTTTAATGGCATTGATATTGATAACTTGCCGCCACTTTTTGTTTCCTTTTTCAATATCTTTTCTATTACCTCATCTTCACTATCTGCATCCGCTATCGTGTACCCCCGCCCCGCCTCCCAGGCATAGTGAGCATCACTTCCTCCAGTGACAGCTTTTTTCATATTTTCAGCAAGCTTTGCAGCCCTTTTATTTTGACTTGGAAAACTTCTTGCATTGAAAATTTCTATTCCATCAACATTCAACCCTTCAAAATTTTTTATTGCCCCCGAAAATATGCGGTAAGGATGGGCTATGATAGCCACTCCCCCTTTATCATGTATCTCGTCGATTGCTTCCTCTGCCTTCCTGCTTTTTATTTCCTCTTTTATGCCGAGGCCAAGGAGGTGCCCCCTATCTGTTGATATTTCAATTCCGGGGATAATGATAAAATTTTCGATGCCGTATTCCTTAAATGCTCCCTTTACTGTATTGTGGTCGGTTATTGCCATACCTCTGAATCCTTTCTTTTTCAAAATTTTCGCCATTGTTTCTGGCTTTTCATGCCCGTCTTTGGAATAAGAGGTATGGACATGCAGGTCAAACATCGCAAAATAATGGGGATATGCTATTTAACCCCTTTTAGCAGGGCTTTGCCGCAATCCTTACAACAGAGAGAGAAGCAGGCCTGCCCTCATACTCTATGATTTTGGTGGATGTCTCTACCTCTCTTACCTCTCCATCCTTTGATATAATTTTATATCTCTGTATTGCAGGCACATCCTCTCCGCTCATCCTCTTCCTTGTTGTTTCTATGGCTCTTTTTCTATCTTCACTGGCAATTAAGTCAAGCACTTTCATACCAACAATCTCCTCAGGCCCATACCCCAGTGACTTGCACTGCCCTCCTGCGAACTTTATCTTTCCATCCTGGAAGACAATTATGGCATCGTACATTTCATTTATGATATATGAATACATGTCTCGTTCTCTTTTCAGTCTTGCCTCAACCATTTTCCTGAAAGTTATATCCTCGCCAGTGCCCACATATCCTTTTATTTTCCCGTTCTCTTTGACAGTTCCAATGCTAAGCAGAAAATCCAGCGGCTTTCCGTCCTTCCTTATCAATTTTATTTCATAATTTCTGACGAAGCCATTCTCTGCAACATACATCATCATCTCATCCATTTTATTAATGTCTGCAAAGAGCACGGATATGTCTTTCTCCATAAGCTCCCCTTTGCCCGCATATCCAAGATGGTCAGCAATTTCATTGTTACAGTTGACTATTTTCCCATCAGGTGATATGAAAAAGGCGCAGCCCATCAGATTTTCAAATATCTGCCGGTATTCTCCTCCTTTTGTCTGCGATAGCAGTTCTATATTTCTGAAAAGGTTGGGAAGGTTGAGCTGCTGTATGAAAGCCTCTCTTCTCTCAGCCCTTATATTTGAAACATGTACTCTTATTGCCTCCTTGCAAAATTCGGCGATGCTTGAATAGCCCAGTTCGGGCTTTTTTTTCACCATATTCTGCAATTCGTCATGCAATTCCTGTGGAACGGATATAGTGCTGTATCTTGCCATGTGTATCGTGTATATGTAATGCACCAGGTTATATATAAATTGTTGTCCTGATAAGACAATTTTGTCCTGCCAGAACAATCAATGTATGCCTGAGCCGTCTTCCACTTTTCTGTCTGGCTTTACCGCCCCTTTTCCGTCAGCCAAAATTTTCCCTTTGTATTCAGCCATCCCGTCTTTGATTTTCATCTCAATTTTCGCGAACTCTTTGAAGTCCACCACATCTGCTGGCTCTGGCTCTATTCCTTCAACTGTAACCTGCTCTCCCACCTCGCCATTTGGAAGAAGCAATGAAGGGGTCCCATCATCGGCGGCAAGCAGCATTCCGTTAGAGCGCACACCTCTTATCTCCGCTGGCTTCAGATTTGCTACTATCACAATTTTTCTATCCTGAAGTTGCTCTTTCTCATACCACGGTTTTATGCCAGCCACAATCCTTCTCTTTCCCAGTTCTCCCACATCTATGTCGAGAACATACAACTTATCTGCTGAGGGATGTTCTCTTACCCTCTCTATTTTTGCAATCCTCAGATCAAGTTTGGAGAAAGGCTCTTTCTCTTCCAGTTCGCCGACCTCAAGTTTTTTGAAAAGCGGCAGAGGTTTCTCTATCCTTGCTTTCTTCAAATCCTTTATTCCCTCTTCCCATTCCTGTTCTTCTATGTCATCTTCATATCCAAGCATGTGCCATATTTTGTTTGCCGAATGCGGCATATACGGGGCAGAGCAAACAGCAAGTGCTTTTACGATCCTGAGGCAGATATGGAGCACGGTGGCACATCTCTCCCTGTCCTCCTTTATTAACTTCCAGGGGGCATTTTCGTTCATGTACTGGTTTCCTGTCTGCGCAAGTTTTATGAGTCTTTTTATTCCCTCCTTGAAATGGCATGCTTTTATTGCTTCCCCTACCTCCCTGCTTGTCTTTTCTATCTCCTCAAGAATTTTTTTGTCTTCATCCTTCAATTCCCCTGATGGCGGCACTTCTCCAAAATTTTTTTGTGTGAATGTTATAACCCTGTGAATGAAATTTCCATATGTTCCGACAAGTTCGTTATTGTTCTTTGCCACGAAATCTTCCCAGTTCCAGTCGGTGTCATGTTTTTCTGGCATATTTATTGAGAGGTAGTATCGTATGACATCTGCATCAAATTTTTTCAGAACGTCCGGAATCCATATGCCTACGCCCCTGGATTTGGAAAACTGCTCTCCTGAAAAAGTGAGATATTCGTTTGCAGGCACATCATATGGCAAATTCAGGCCGCCATGCCCCATCAGCATTGCGGGCCATATTATGGTATGGAAAGGAATGTTGTCTTTTGCGAGGAAATAATAATGTTTTGCATCCCCTTCCCACCATTCCTTCCATTTTTCAGGTTCTCCCGTCTTTTCAGCCCATTCTTTTGATGCAGAGAGATAACCTATCACTGCCTCAAACCATACGTAAAGGCGCTTGTTCTTAAAGCCGTCAAGGGGCACCTCCACACCCCACTCAAGGTCTCTTGTTATCGCCCTGTCTTTAAGCCCGCCTTTTATCCAGTTCCTTGTGAATTTTATTACATTGTCCTTCCAGTAATTTTTGTCCTCGAGCCATTTCAGCAGTTTATCCTCAAATGCAGAGAGTTTGAAAAAAAGGTGTTCCGTTTCTTTCATAACGGGAGCATTGCCGCATATCTTGCATTTCGGGTCTATCAATTCTGACGGGTCAAGCGTCTTCCCGCATTTGTCACACTGGTCTCCCCTCGCCTCCCCGCCGCAGTACGGGCATATTCCCTCGACATATCTATCGGGCAAAAATCTGCCGCAATGTTCGCAATAGGGAGAGAGCATGCTTTTTTTGTATATATATCCATTTTCGTAAAGGCGGAGGAAAAAATCCTGCACAACCTTTTTGTGAAAGTCATTGCTTGTACGGGAAAAATTTTCAAATGTGATTCCAAGCTCTTCAATATTCTTCACATGCTGTGCATTGTAGCGATCAGCAATTTCTTTAGGGCTTTTCCCTTCTTTTTCAGCAGTCAGGGTTATGGGGGTTCCATGTTCATCGCTTCCAGAAACCATGAGCACATCATTTCCTGCCATCCTGTTGAATTTGCCGAATATATCAGCAGGCAGCAGGCAGCCCGCCAGCGTGCCTAAATGCAGGGGACCGTTTGCATAGGGCCAGGCAGCACCGATAAATATGTGCTCTTTCATGCATCCGTAATGGGGTGCAGATTTAAAATATGTCCGTAAGGTTTTAATAATACATTTGCATAGTGAAATGAAATTAGTGCATCATCATGTTCATTAAATTACATGTCATCCTTCAGGATCATTCGAGTAACTGCGGTATTTTCATGATGCACTATTTTAAGGAGTGATAAAAATGTCAATAGATCCATCATCGGCAAAATATTTAATTAAGGCAAAAATAAAAGTAGACGGAGCAGTAGAAAAATCAGATGTTATAGGTGCAATCTTCGGCCAGACAGAAGGGCTGATAGGCGACAACCTAGACCTTCGGGACCTGCAGAAGTCTGCGAGAATAGGGCGCATCGAGGTAGATATGCATCAGAAAAACGGAAAGAGCGAAGGTACGCTTTCTCTCACATCCGCGCTTGAAAAAGTGGAAACGGCGATAATCGCTGCGGGAATAGAATCTGTTGACCGCATAGGTCCCTGCAAGGCAGAGATAACCATAGATAAGGTGGAAGATGTCAGGATTTCTAAAAGAAAGCAGGTAGTTGACAGAGCAAAAGAAATCCTTACAGGAATGGTAAAGGAAGGAAGAGAAGAGATAGAGGATATTGCGGAAATCATACGCCAATCTGTGCAGGTCGAGGAAATAGAGTATTATGGAAAAGAGCATCTGCCCGCCGGGCCAAATGTGGGCAAAAGCGATTCAATCATAGTTGTGGAAGGGAGAAATGACGTGATAAACCTGCTCAAGCACGGAATAAAAAATGCCATATCTGTTGAAGGTACAAGCGTACCAAAGACAGTGGTTGATCTGTGCACCGAAAAAATTGCAACTGCTTTTGTTGACGGAGACCGGGGAGGAGATTTGATACTCAAGGAATTGCTTCAGGTCGCAGATATAGACTTTGTTGCAAGGGCGCCAAAAACCAGAGAGGTTGAAGAGCTCCCGTACAAACTCATAATGAAAGCTTTGAAAAACAAGATACCGGCAGAACAGTATATGGAAATGCACGGAATGGGAAGGGAAAACAACAGGAACAGCAACAAAAAAGATGCAAAAGAAGCGAAGAAGGCAAAGGAAAGTGCAAATGTATCCCCCGCCCCAATCAAACTCAACGAGACGCAGAAGAGATATAAGAAATTGCTTTCAGAGGTTAATGGAACTCATACAGCAATTCTACTCGATAGCAATGGAAATGAAATAGAAAAGGTGAAGGTTGAGTCCCTCATCGATGCCATTTCAAAGAGTAAGCCAGATGCAGTTGTATTTGATGGCATAACCACGCAGCGGCTTGTTGATAATGCATTCGAGCATGGAGTTACAAAAATAATATCAACGAAGAAGGGGGAGCTATCAAAGGTGCCTACTTCCATCACAATCATAACAGATGAAGACCTCAGATAGGCAAGGAATTCATCTGAGGAAAAATCAAAATCGAGACATCTCATTGAGGCAGTTGGGACGCACAGAAAAACGAGAAGAGAAATTGGTGCAGAAATGAAGGGTCTTGTTTATGTATATACAGGAAACGGAAAAGGCAAGACGACCGCAGCTATAGGAAGTGCTATAAGGGCGATGGGCCATGGAAAGAGGGCTGTTATAATCCAGTTTTTGAAGAAGGGAGAGTACGGCGAAAAAAAATCATCTTTCCTGGAAATTTACCAGTTTGGGCGCGAGCAGTTTGTGGTAAAACCGACCGAAATAGATTACAAGCTGGCAGAAGAAGCCCTTAAATTTGCAGCAGATATCCTGAAGCAGAGACCGTTCCTGCTTGTGCTGGATGAGGTTAATGTTGCTGTTTCGATGGGGCTGATTGGTGTTGATGATGTTATAGAGCTTGTCAAAAATAGAGATGAGACAAACATCATACTTACGGGTAGAAATGCGCCTCATGAGTTTATAGAGCTTGCAGACCTTGTGACAGACATGAGGAAAATAAAGCATCCGTTCGATGGCGGTACGGAAGCAAGGGAAGGGCTGGAATATTGATTACAGAAGCTCTGCAACTTCATCGACAATATCCACTTTTTCTTTGAATCTCTCTACCTTCTTCTTCATTTTCTTCCTTTTGCTATCAAAAAATTGTATGCCTTCTGCAGCTTTTACCACACCCAAAACATTTGCATTCTTGAAAATCTCTATCTTTTTTCCGCTCACATCTCCTGCAATGTTGCACAACCCGATCTTTATCATTTCGCCTTCAACATTTCCCTCGACCTTCACATTGTTTTCAAGGGTAACGTTGCCAGAGGCTTTCAACGAGCCGTATATCGTGCTTCCTTCCTCAACTACTATGTTGCCCTTCACTTTATGATTTCCGTTAACCACGCAATTTTTGCCAATGTGAAGCCTGCCGTTTATTGCGCAATCGTTTCCTATGGAAGAGCTGTTCGGCAGGAAAAAATATTTTTCAGAAATTGAAATGATATCCTCATTGCTATCTAATTCCTGGAGGATACGTTCCACTTCTTCGCTGTGTCCTCTCTTCAATAACTCCAGAAGGTACAGAAGCACGTAGATTACCATGGGTATCGGGCTTCTTATGTTTATCCATCCTTTTGCCTCAAAGCCGTCTCTTATCTCCACATTGTCTCCCACATCAAGGTCCCCTTTCAGTGAAAGTTTACCGTTTATCTCTGTCCCGTCGGCAATGTACGCATTTCCCCCGCAGGAGATATTCCCGTTTATCACGGAAAAAAGGTCTATCCTGACATCGCTTTTTGTGGTTATATTGCCATTTATTTTTGCTCTTTCTCCTGCAAAAAATCTTTCTGCCTCGATATTGAAGTCGACCGTGCATGCATTTCCCACCACCACATCCCCATCCACCCTTATGGTTTTACCATCAAAGTTTGTGTTGTCAGGTACAATATATGTTTTCCTATCAAATCCCATCCAAAACGTAATATGTGAAGAAGTATAAAGAATATGCTATTTTTTTAGAGCAGGTATAATGCCCGATCAATACAGCATTCGTTCCATGATATCGATTTCATCTATCTCTTCATAACATTCCCCTATCCTTATTTTACCCTCTGTTCTGACGTGGTATCTCCAGTAACGAAGAAATGGGAGTCGTATGTGGTGAAAACCTATAGAAGTGACATGCAGTTCAGCAAAAATGGCATTTTTAGTATCATTTATTGAAATAAAAACTTCCGTGGGTATCTTTCTGCCGTGATCGTATATGTATGAAGAAAATTTTATTTCCATACTTCCCGGGGAAATTGCAATATAACTTCCATTCTCGCTTAAAATAGCAAAAACGTCCGCATTTCGCATGCCATGCATTATGTATCCCCATACAATAGAGGTGGTGCCGTGCATAATTTTTCCATCTGCATATCCCCGTTCAGTTAGCGGCGTGAGAAGCGAAAAAATGTTGTGGTCATGGTAGCCCTTGCCTTCAACGCTTATTTCATCCCCGTTTAATTTCATTTTTCCTGTTACATGCAGCCCGGGGACAGCGAGCCACCACCCTGCGCCCATTTCCCCCTGCCACCCTTCTGTTTGATTTATGAAATGCAGTTCTATTCCATTTTCGCCTGACTCAAAAGAAATGTTGTAAAATAGATTTCCACTTCTATCAATAAAACCTTCCATCACTGTGCTGCCGGAAATTTTTATAAGGGGCTTTTCATCTGATGCATTGAAAGAAAATGATAATTTCCTCTCCATAATTTCCAGATGACCGCTGCTGTATATGTAAAGTCCTTCCAGAGCTATTCCGGCATTCCCGTCGGAAGAAAGCAGGGTTATGATAAAGACCATGCTGTAGCCGTTGCTGAATATTCCCTCAAAATACCAGGTTTCGGCATGCAGAGGCAAATTTGAATGGAATGAATCATCTCCTATACTCATATTTTCAGGGGTAAAACCATCTCCGGAGGGAACTGCACATTTATATCCCTGCACATCATTTCCTGCCAAATCCTTTCCCGCTTTTTCCAGCGGTGCAGCAGGCAGGAGAGTTAGCATGAGAATGAGAGCCAGCCCAACAAATTTTTTCATGAGCTTAAACACCATCCTATTTTAAAAAATTGGCATTACTTTTTAATTTGTTTTCTGTTTAAGTACATGGGCACCATAAATATCCTATTTTAATTCCACGAGAGGGTGACAAAACACAAAGGAAAAT
>JAGGSL010000086.1 GCA_021159125.1 Thermoplasmata archaeon | reverse complement strand
GACGGGCTGAATGAAATAGGGGTTGCATGGGGCCGCCATTTCTCCGCCTTCAAGTGGGACGGCTCCCATTACAAAAAAATGGGCATGTACGCCATTACCAAAAACAGAGGATGGGAGACAACACTTGACTGTGCAGTGGGTGATGTTGATAATGACGGAAAAAATGAGGTGGTCGTGACAGGAGGTTACAATGACCCATCAATTCCGGAAGTTCTTGTCTTAAGCTGGGACGGAAGCAAGTTTGTGAAAGAAAGCGAGTGGAATGCGCCTCACGAGGAAAGCATATATTTTCCGTGGATAGCAGATGTTGATAATGACGGAAAAAATGAAATAATATGCAATACGAATGAAACTGTAGTTCTCAACTGGAATGCAACATCGAACTCATGGGAGCCGACGGTTGTTTCAACTTATGAGGAAAAGGATATATATCCGTTCGGGTGCGTTTCCAAGGACAGCAACGGAAATGGCATTCCCGACATTCATGTCACCTTCTACGCCCCCGAGCTGAAAATATTTGAATGGAACGGCACTGCCTATGAAGAAAAATGGAGTCATTACTGGCAGGGCGAGGAAGGCACAATAGAAGCCATAGACGTTGGCGACGTTGATGGCGATGGAATTCCGGAAGTATGTGTGGGCACAAATTATGTTCATATCCTGCAGTGGAACGGAACAACGTATGTGGAAGAGCATGTTATAAAAGATACGTATGGCTTGCTTGCTGTCACATGCGTCGGCGACTTCGACAATGACGGCAAAAATGAAATAAATGCAGGTGCAGTGGGGGTGCCCTTTGGGGAGCCATATATGTCATGGATATTCAAGTATACATCGCAGACTTGAAAGCAAATCGATTGTTTTTTAATATGGAAGCGGATATAGGCCTGGTGCAAATATGTCGGATGATAAGAGTTGGATAGCAGACATAGTATTCATTTTTTATGTGCTGGTTATTCTTACAGTTGCTTCTTTCATATATTTTGCATATGCGCTCACAAACTTAGAATCCATAGAAGTTGCTATAGGGGCAGCTGTTTTATGGGCAATCATGATCCCATATCCTGTTTACTGGTATTTAAAGAAAAAATTGCATAACTGAAAATATTTATTAATGCGGAGGTTTTTACCATATCATGAAATATGACATCAAAGAGTTCCCCGGCCTTTACATTGGAATGGGAGATATCATTGCTGATGGAAAAAAAATCGGGGAGTGCATTTTCGATCTTGAGATAATAATCGGAGGAGTTAAAGAGATAGAGGCAGAGGGAGCTTTTATGGAATTTACAGATGGAGAAGTAAAGCTCTCAGAAGAAATGAAAGAGTTGAATTTCAAAATGTCAGGCGTAATAAGCAGAGACCATGAATATTATGTTACAGAATTTAATTGCTTAACGAACGTCATGCTGTATCCCAAATTTGTTGTACCAAACCCAAAAGAAATTTTGGAGAATATCACAGAGGAGGGGAAAGAATAGCATTTAAATATGTTCATCCGATATTAGGCTATGAGTAAAAAAATTCTCTCGCTCATTCTGCTTTTTGCCATAGCCATTCCTGTAATTGCTCCAACTGAATCATATGGCTCGGAAGATGGAAGATATGTGACATTTACCAAATATTTGCCAGGTGGAAATACTGAGAAGGTCAGCATGTTTATTCCATACAGTGAAAATTTTTCAAAGACGATAATGGAAAAATGTGCGGAAATGGTGGAACAGGATGCCTCGATTCAAAAATTTTTGAATGAAACAGGTATAAAGCTGTATTTCATAATGTCTGCAGGGGAAGGTTTCCACTTTGCGTTCCCCCCAAGTATTCTAAATTTATCGCTCTGGAGTATAAGTCTCTCGCTTTTCCCATCTGCCGTTTACTGTAATTATCACGGGAATGGGGCGGAAACAGATATAATACCTGTTATGCCCTCGGGGAATTCCACAACAATTTACGGGGCACATAAAATTTTGACCCTTGGTTTTATAGGGATAATTGGCTGGAGCGGCTTATTCTCATCATCGGATACGGGCTTTGCGGGCTTTACATTCTTTGTATGGACTTCTTCCTGATTACCATCTCACACTTGTGGCTTTTGATTCATTACCAACGATATCACTTCTACTTCGGCTTGTGACAGTCCTTCCCCTCTTGAGCCATACCATAAAGCGGCATCCTTCCGGATATTCGTCCTCTCCGCTTTCCACCCATATCCTGCCCCCCAATCCATCAACTATTTTTTTTACCAGGTAAAGCCCCAGGCCGCTTCCCGTGCTGCCCTTTCCCTTCCATCCCTGCTGGAAAACCTTGTTTTTAGCATCGCTGGGGATACCAACTCCATCATCCTCTATGTATATGTTCCATCCATCATCACAATCCTTTGCATATATGGTAATGTGCTGAGCATATGAATGCTCTATTGAATTCTTTATAAGATTTGAGAATACATCTTCCACAAGCTCGTTTCCTCTGACCACCGCTCCAGAAGGTTTGTATGCCACTTCAATGTCCCTCTTTTTTGCTTCCTCAGAATAGTGACTTATCACCTGCTCCATTACGTCGTCTATGGCTATGTCGCTCATCTCCTTTTTATCATTTATTATCTCAAGTTTCTTTACGGCTTCTATTAACTTATTTCCCTCTGTGATGGCCCTGACGGCTTTGGTTACAATCTCCATGTCTTTCTCAGACAGATCACTATTTTTAAGGAGACCCAGATATCCTATGGCAATTTCATTTTTGTTGTATATGTCATGGCGCAGCAGGGAATTGTAGAATCTTGCATCCTCCTCTATCTTTCTCTGCGAGGTTATATCCTGAAATATCCCCTCTATTATTTTCTCACCGTTTTCATGAGCAATCCAGGCAGACTCCCTCCCGAAAATAACAGTATTATCTCTTGTAACATACTTTGTTTCAAAGTGCCGTACCATTCCTTCTTTTTCCAGCGCTTTCAGGAATTTTTTCCTGTCATCTGCTTTAAAGAATAAATCCTCGGCATTTATTTTCTTCAATTCTTTCTCCCTGCCTTCGTATCCGAAAATTTTGGCAAATGCAGGGTTAACCTCTATTATTTTACCATCAAATGTTGTGCGGTATATCCCCTCAACTGCCCTGTCTATTGTTTCCCTGCATCTCCTTAGAGCATATTTGCTGTTCAGGTATACAATCGATTTCGCCGCATTTTGAGAAAGGAGTTTGAACAGGAATCGGCTATCGTCAGAAAGTTCCTTATCGGTTTTCATCCCTATTACGCCTACAACCTCTTTATCTTCAGTAAGTGCAGCATAAACATAATTTTCTTCTTCGCCATAGATTTCATAAATTCCATCTTTTGACACTGCCACAGATACTACCTCATCAACAGAAATGTCTTCCGAGGGCTTCTCTCCATGATATGCCACCACGTTCAGCTCTCCATCTGAAATTAACCCGATAAAGCATGAATCCACATCGAACAATTTTATTATTGTACGGATTGTGCCGTCATATAAATCCTGCACCGATGATTTGTTTGCTGCATCATAAATCTCAGAAATTTTTTCTTTGAATTTATTAATATGGGCATCTTTCTCCTCAGATATCTCTTTTATTTCATTTTCCATGACTTTTTTATGAGTCAATTCCCTCATCAAAAAGAGCAGCCCCTCGTCCTCTATCCCTGAAATTTCTACCTCCACCGGAATTTTTATGCCCTCCCTGCTGACGACATATATTTCCCTTCTCCTTCTTTCCCCGGAAAGCACCTCTCTTATATCATCCCTCACATCCTGAACGTTTTCTCCATCTACAAAATCAAATATGTTTTTGTTTTTTACGTTTTCATATCCGAGAAGAGAATTTAATGAATGATTTGCAACTGTTATATTTCCGAGCAAATCTGAAATCGCCATTGCCTCTCCAATTGCATCAAATATTCTTTCAAAGCTACTTTTTGAAGATTTTTCCACGGCAATACCATGCACTCCCTCCACCTTGTTCTCTCTCTTCTTTGGTACTGCAACAATATCAAATGTCTTCTCCCCTGCTTTTATTGAGGTGTTCACCTTTTTCCCCTCAAGACATTTCATGAAATTTTCAGCTGCTTTCTTTTTATCCTCCTTGTCCAGGACAGAGAGAAAAGATTTGCCTTCCAGCTTATGGACAGGAGAATCTCCTTTCTGGAGGGAAACAAAATTACCTTTGTGGTCAAGAGTGAACATGATGCTGTTCTGGGCCATGGCATTGTATATCTCAATGAAATCGCTCAGTTCGGCAATTTTATACTTGAGTTCATTTATTGCCTCCCCCAAGCTTCTATCCTCCTCATCCACAAGTTACTATTCAGAAACAATATATAAAATTTGTTCTGTTCGGTCAATTTTGTCCTGGTGCAACAATGCCAACAGGGTTTATATACAAACTCAAAATTATCCCACGTGGAAAAAGAATTGCTTATCCGCCACCTAATACAGAACGGCTATCTGTCATCAAAGGAAGTAATAGACGCCATGAGAGAAGTACCAAGAGAAATTTTTGTTCCCGAGAGCATGAAAAAACATGCATACGATGACACGCCTCTAGAGATAGGATACGGACAGACAATATCTGCTCCCCACATGGTCGCCATAATGTCAGAAGCACTGAATTTAAAAAGGAATAGCAAGGTTCTTGAAATAGGCACAGGCACAGGTTATCATGCAGCAGTAACAGCAAAAATAGTAAAGGACGGGCATGTTTATACAGTTGAAAGAATAGAGAAGCTTGCAGAAGAAGCCAGGAAAAATTTTGAAAAGATAGGAATAGAAAACGTTACAGTGGTGGTGGGCGACGGCTCTGTCGGGCTGCCGGAATACAGCCCTTTTGATAGAATATACGCAACGTGTGCTGCCCCCGCCGTCCCGCCCCGCCTCATAGAGCAACTTTCCGAAGGGGGGAAAATGCTTATTCCTGTCGGGGGCAGGATATGCGATTTGATTCTCATAGAGAAAAGAAATGGAATAACCGAAAAAAATCTGGGCGGGTGTGCTTTTGTGCCCATGATCGGAGAAGAGGGTTTTGATGGATAGAATAAGGGTTTCTGCTGCAACTGCTTCATTGCTGGAACTTACAAAGTGGGATGTTGCCGTTAAACCGACCACCCTATATCTCATGGTCGGAGAGAGATGCAGCGGGGCATGCAGATATTGCACTCAGGGCAGGGATTTTCTGTCGAGGGTAAGATGGCCCCCCTTTCCAGTTGAAGATGTTATAAGCAGGATTGACGGCAGTGCGGGAAGGATATGCATACAGAGCCTGTATTACGATGGCGTTGTAGACGATATTGCGGAAGTTGTTGAGAAAATGGATGCGCATATCCCGATTTCTGTTTCAATGAACCCGACGAGCAGGGAGAACATGCTGCGGCTGAAAAAGGCGGGAGTGGAAAGGATTGGCATAGGTCTTGACTGCTGCACAGAGGAACTTTTCAATAAATGGAAGAAGAATGTTCCGTCCTGGGATGAATATATGAAAGGGCTGAAGACTGCAAAAGAAGTTTTTGGAAATGCCACAGCCCACATAATCATAGGACTGGGCGAGAGCGATGAGGAAGCAGTGGAGATTATGAAGATGCTCTTCCAGCAGGGCATAAAAGTTGCTCTTTTTGCTTACACCCCCGTGCACGGTGGCTTGCCCCCAGATATGGGACGTTACAGAGCTATGCAGCTTGCAAGATGTCTGATAGAAAAAGGAAAAGGGGATTTTGTCTTCAAAGACGGAAAACTTCATGAAATGCATGCGGATGAGATATGCAAAGATGCTTTCCTGACCTCGGGATGCCCTTCATGCAATCGTCCGTTCTATAATGAGAGAGTTAGAGGCCCCCTCTATAATTATCCAAGGAAACTGAAAGACAATGAATTTAAAAAAGCAATTGATGAGGTGAAAAAATATGTCAGAATACATACTTCTGCTCCATAAAGAGCGTAAATTTGTTGCAAAAAGAGGTGTAATAAACACACATGTCGGCAGAGTGGATGTAAGCAATGCGAAGATAGGCGAAAAAATTGTTGTTGGAGGCGAGGAGTTTGTTGTTCTTAAGCCGACGTTTGCAGATATGCTAGAGAAATGCAGGAGGGGGGCACAGATAATAATGCCAAAAGATGCTGCCCAGATTGCAGCAATCACAGGACTTGGAAAAGGATGGAGATGCCTTGACGGCGGCTCAGGCTCCGGCTTCCTTGCAATTTTTTTGGGGCATATCGTTGGTGATGAAGGGAAAGTTTACACATACGAAAAAAGAAAGGATTTTTACGATAAAGCAAAGAAAAATATCGAGATGTGCGGCATGGACGGGATAGTTGAAATTAAAAATGAGGATATGGAAAACTTTACTGAAAAAGCTCTCGATATCATAACCCTTGATATGAAAAATGCAGAGAAGATGGTGGGCAAGGCATGCAGGCATTTAAATTCAGGTGGATGGCTTGCTGTCTATTCGCCGCACATAGAGCAGCAAATCAAAGTGAGGAAGGAGATGGAAAAAGAAGGGTTCGGATATCTGAAGACGGTGGAAAACATACAGCGAGAATGGAAATCAATGGGGGGTTACACGCATCCTGTGCCAAAAGGGATAATGCATACGGGCTTCATAACGTTCGGAAGGAAAATCATTTAGCCCGGTCTATTGGCCTTGCAGGTATGCCAACATATGTTTTTCCGCTTTTCAATGTCATCCCCTTCGGAACCATTGCCTTTGAGCCCAGGACAACGTTGTCCTCGATGGTAACCCCCGGCATTATGAATGTCTCGCCCCCGATCAAACAATTTTTCCCTATTTTTGTTTTGCTGAGTACGAGTTTTTCCTCTGCGATATGCCCCAGAATCATTGCTCTGCCCCCGATCATTGTATTATCCCCTATCTCCAGAAGGCAGGGGTCGAGCCATTCCTCACCTGCAAGAAAAACATTTTTTCCTATTTTGCATCCGATGAGGGAGAGATAGAAAGATTTTATCGGAGGAATGACGAACAGATTTATGAGTTTGTATGTCGGGTAATAAAGGGCGAAGTATGCAGTGAATTTGAAAGCCATTTTGTCATCGAGAGTTTTTCTGTAAATCCCTTCCCTATATTTCAGATTGAAGACATTTATGAAAAAAGCCGTTGAGAAAATGAGGGAGAAGAGAAGAACAAGGTATTCAACGACAAGCAAAATTGAAAAGGAGAGGAGATGGAGAGGATTGCTTATATCCAGCCATGCAAGTGCCACATACGCAATAAACAATGCAGGAAATATACCTATCCCGTAAGCCATGAAAGCCATCACTAAAACAAGGATTGCCCTCAAAGCGCCGATGAGCCCGCCTATTTTCTTTTCCTCACCGCTGTATTTCATGAGTATAAATCATTCCTTCAATAAATTATTTTATATTCCCTTCCACAGCTCCTTCCTTCTTGCCTCGAGCATGTTATTCTTCTTTCCGTTAAACTCCGCAAACGTCTGTATTCTATCGCCATACATCTCATAAAGAATCGGCAGCCTTTCCCTGTATTTCAAATCCCTGAGAAGGTGGTGGTCAAGAATAAGATGGCATCCCGTATTTTTCATAATGTCAAGCAAATTTCTCTCTGCCTTTTTCAGATTTTCCATGGAAAACTTCCAGCCGAGGAAATATGAAGGGGGCCCATCCATTATGAGCAGGTCGGGCCCCTGCTTTATTATGTACTCTGCCGCCTTTTCATCAACAGGTCCCTGAACATCCGAGGCAAACAGAATTTTCTGGTCTTCCTCAACTGTCACCATCACAACATATCCCAATCTCGTACCCCTTGGGCCATGAGGAAACGGGGCCGAGAATGTAAGCTTCGTTTTGTTTATCTTGTATTCTTTTTCATCGCAATAAACTATATCGCTTTTGCTGTTGAATCTTTCAGCAAAAAGTTCTCCCCTTTCCTTCTGGCTCTTGTTTATGTTCTTATCGACTCTCTTTGCAAAAATTTTCTTTCCCTCGTAAAATTTTTCATCAGGCGAGTAATGGTCATAATGGTAGTGGGTTATCGCAAAAATGTCACAACCATCTGCAATTTTTTCTATCTCCCTGCGGGTCTTATCCAGCGCCTCGATTTCTTTTGGGTGGGGAGGCAGCCCGTATCGTGACGGTCCAAGAGCTGCGGATGCATCAATAAAAATTTTTGCATCGCCTGTCTCAACTAAAGTTGCCATCGACCGGACGCCCAGAGAATCAGATGCAACAAGTTTTACGTTCATTTTTCCAGATATAATTCACCATAATAACAATCGTTCAACTCAGGGAAGCCGGATAATGGGCGGGCGTAGCAGTGGAATATTGCCCAGAAAGCCGCCTCCTCGGCAGATATTCTTCCATCGCCATTGCTGTCTGCTGTTGCCCCTGTCCTGTCCTTTATTCCTTCAAGTGCCCCGGCCATAAAAATTGTGAGCAGACCGCCGTTATCTGTTGCCTTTGCCCTCGTTATGGTCGTCGAAGCTGTCACAAGAATCCTGCCCTCCTCCTCTATGCTGTTTTGAGAGCCGAAATGAGTGAATACCCTTTCCAAATCATCCGGTCCTCCGAATTCTCCTGAAAAGCACGTATCAACAACAGAGAGAATATTCATTGATTTTGAAGCTGCGAAGAAGTCTGCCACATCCCCGTCATACAGATTGCCGTCCCACAGCTCTATTTTCCCATCTATGAGTTCCCTGTCGTCATCGCCATTAATCTCTAAACCCCCGTGCCCTGAAGCCCAGAAGACTACTTTCGAACTGCTGTTTGTATGCTTAGACATCCATTCCATTGCATTCAGCACATTGTCTCTGGTTGCACACCCATTGGAGAGATATATCACATTCTGGCGCGGAAAGTTGTATTTGTGGCACAGCATATCAAAGACAATTGCCCCGTCTTTCCATGATACAACCTCGTTGCCAGGAGGGTCTATCGCCAGTATGAAACCCCATCTGTTGTCATTCTGCTCTTTATAATCAATAGAAAAATTTCTCTCTATCCTGCCATATATTGTGCCATTGGTGTCCTTTACATAAAATTCTGCAGTGTGGTTGCCATAGCTTGAAAAGCGGTAGGGCCATCTGAAAGTATGGACCGCTTCTGGAGAAATTTCTGCCTCATTTGAAATTGACAGGGGCAACCCTATCTGCTGCGATTCTTCAGGCGAGGCGGGCAAATATACATGGTCGGTATCAAATGGAGAAACCTCTTTTCCGTCAATTATACAGTAAGCTTTTCCATCAAAACCTTCCATGTTTTTGATGTATATGCTGTAGCATAAAAAAATCATATCCCCTATGCCTGCCTTTTCTTTCCCTTCTCCGACCCTTGAGTAATGTATATCCACGCCCGGAAGGCCGTCTGATGAAACATCCGATATGTTTACATCCGGCTCGTATATCTCTGCCCAGAAAGTTCTGGCAATGATAACGCCCTCTCCCCCTTTCTCCATGCATCCTGAAAAGGAGAGTGTGAGCATTATCGATATTGCAAGCAGCGCTGCCAGGAGATTTTTCATCGTTCATAAGCAAAGATTGACTAATAAATTTAACGGAAGAGTGAATTAATACCATACGGTTTTTTATATTCGTTAGGGGATAATTTTAATATAAACTGCCATTTGATTGATATGAACTACCAACTGATCGCTTACATATCCCCAATGCTTGTTGCAGGCACGATATCTGTCATACTCATGGCATATGCTGCTGCCAACCATAGAAATTCGGTGCATCTGAAAATTTTTGTTTTTATAATGGCATCTCTTTCAATATGGTCATTCGGCTATGCTCTGGAACTATATTCATCCGACCTTTCCACATCTCTTTTGCTTGCAAAATTTGAGTATATAGGAATAATGTCATTGCCTGTTAGCTGGCTGGCGTTTGCTCTTTATTATGGCGATACAGGAGAAAAGGTAACAAGGCGCAATATTGCGTTGCTTTCCATTGTACCGCTCATCGAGCTTGTGATTTGCTGGACGAACTATAATCATCTCTTCTATAAAAGCGTGGAGATTGGAACAGGAGTGCTTTCGCCTATAAAGCCGTCCTATGGCCCGGCATTCTGGCTGAATATTTTTTATTCACACGCCTTAATTTTTGCAGGAATTTATTTCTTCTTAAAAAAAGCGGTAGAACTTGGGCGTACATACGCAAGGCAGGGAATCGTCCTTGCGGTGGGCGTTGTGGCCCCCATAGCGGGCAACATAATATACCTCTCCAATTTAAGCCCGCTTCCAGAGGGTTATGATATAACGCCTGTGCTCTTTGTTTTTACCGGGTTGGTTTTGCTGTGGCTTATTTTCAGCCACGGGTTTCTGGACATAACACCGATAGCTTGCGGCAGCATATTCAAAAATATAGAGGATGGCATAATCATCATTGACAATAAGGGGAAAATCATAAATTTTAACGAAGCAGGCAGGAAATTCATTTCCCCAAAAAAGATAGGAGATAGCATAGGCGGAATACTTCCATCTGATATCCTCGAGGGAAAGAAAACAGGAGAAATCAAAAGAAGGAGGCGATATTATGACGTTCGCGTATCCCAAATATCTGACAGGAAAAATCGATTACTCGGAGAAGTTGTAATTTTGAGGGATATCACAGGGCGCAAGAAGGCAGAGGAAAGAGTAAACCAGCTGAACGACACACTACGTTTAATAAACAAAATCATGAGGCATGACATATTGAACGATTTGCAGATTGCGAACGGCTCTCTGGAACTTTATACTGAAGGCAAGAGCAAAACATTTATTGAAAAGGCAATGCAGCGAATAAACAGAAGCATAAAACTCATAGAGAG
>JAGGSL010000132.1 GCA_021159125.1 Thermoplasmata archaeon | reverse complement strand
GGAGGTTCAATCATCCCTGTAGAAGAGCCGGAATCAATAATGAACGTCGGGAGTCTGCTGAAAAAATGCGCCTGTAATGTTGAACTTTACGTTGTTGCAGGAGGAGGAAAAACTGCAAGAGATTACATTAAAGCCGCCCGCTCTTTCGGAGTGGGGGAAGAATTTCTGGATGAAATAGGCATAGCAGCCACGCGTTTGAATGCAATGCTGCTGAAACCATTCATCTGTCCCAGAAAGAGTATACCTGAAACAATAGAAGAGGCAGCGAAAATGTCACCGCCTGTGGTAATGGGCGGTACCACACCAGGGCATTCCACAGATGCTGTCGGAGCGATGCTTGCTTCTGCAGTTAAAGCCGACCGCTTTGTCATTGCCACTGATGTTGATGGAATCTATGACTCTGACCCGAAGAAAAATAAAGATGCAAAAAAATTTGACAGCATTTCCATAAAAGAGCTGCGAAGGTTATCGCCCGATACATGGGATAAGGCAGGGAAAAGCTCAGCCATAGATGGCATAGCATGCAGGATAATAGATGAAGGGAAAATTTCCACATATGTTGTGAACGGAAAAGACCTTGAATCCCTGGAAAATGCTATATACGGGAGAGAGTTTAAAGGAACAATAATAGAGGTGTAAAATGGAAAGAATTCCTCAACATTCACACTGCCAGATATGCGGCAAGGCAATCCCTTATGGCGAGATTGTATGCTCCGATGAATGCAGGGAAAAGTATGAAGCGCTGGTCAAAAAAAGAAAGATGTACATTTATATAATGTACGGAGCTCTTGCATTACTCATGCTCATGTTCGTACTTATGTATCTATAATATTCTCGTATTTATGCCCGGCATTCAGTTAGCAATACCCTATTGATATCATGCCATGCGTGCCATGCCGGCTACAGCACATTAACCCTTACAAGCCCATTCTCCATTTTCTTTTCAAATTTCACGCCCAGAAATTTCTCAAGCAGCCACATCTCCGTCTCGGCATGATTGCTTATTTTCCTGCACTTAAAAGATGAGTTTCCGGCCAGAGCCATGTAGGGAAGGATCTGGTCAACCGCTCTGACGTCGATATCTGCACCTGATTCTATTTCCCCGATTAAAGAAATTGCCGCATCCTTTCCCACCTTCTCTGCGGGCTTTCCCCTCTCGCCCAGGCAGTCGGCCCCGAGCAGCCTTCCGCCGCCTCCCTCGCCTCCCTTCTCCGCCTCACGGCCGCTTGACCCTGATGCCCACAGAACAATGCCAACGCCCGGTGAGAGCGCATTTGCTTCTTCAATTTCTATTTCCGCATCTATTCCTTTGATGCCAAACTCCCTTTCTGCAGAATTTTTTATACGCTCTGCTATGTGCAGGGGCAGTAATGATATGTTCACAATGCCCTTTGCACTCATTTCTTCTCCATCTTTTCCGAAGTCTATCGAATTCAGCTCAGCACACGGTTTTATCCTGACCTCCGCCTCCCCGCCCCCCTTCGGGTAGTATCCCCTCCTCTTAAGCCACCCTTCTATTTCAACATTCATTTTTCCCAGCAACGGCAAAAAAACATGCCGGAAGTAGTCCCAGGGAGGAGCCCATTTTACGTCTGTACCGCCCTTAACCGTTATGCTTACTTCCCTCTCTGCGAATAACGACGGCAGGATGCATGCCTGAAGAACAAGAGTTATGCTGCCAGCAGTGCCGATATTGAAAACATACTCCCCTCCTTCTATCTTACCTGGTCGGAACGTTATCGAGGAAGAGCCTTCTTTCAGTCCCTCCACATCGCCGTTGCATATTTTTCTGACAGCCTCAATTGCGGTTATGTGCTGCCTTTTCAGACCGGGATTGGGGCGCTTTTCTCTTATGTTTTTCACCCTGACCTCTTTTCCGGTAAGGGCCGATAAAGCAACAGACATGCGCAATATCTGCCCGCCCCCCTCGCCATAAGAGCCGTCTATTTCAATCATTTTTCTCAAGGTAGTCCAAAAGCAATGAAAGCGCTGCCCTGCATGTCTGTTCCTTGTTTTCCCATCTATTTCCTTTAAAAAGATGTTTTTCAACTTTTGTTTTTCTGTCAGCCGAAATAGCGATGTAGACAAGGCCTACGGGCTTCTCTGCAGTTCCGCCGCCCGGACCAGCTATGCCTGTTGTTGCAATACCTATGTCCGCACCTGTTGCTCTTCTCACGCCTTCTGCCATCTCCTTCGCTGTCTGCTCTGAAACAGCGCCATACTCCTTTAAAGTTCGCTCTTTCACTCCCAAAAATTTCATTTTCATTTCATTGCTGTATGAGATTATGCCTCCCTCATAGTACTCTGAACTGCCGGGCACATCTGTTATTGTATGCCCTATGAGGCCGCCTGTGCATGATTCAGCGGTTGCAACTTTCAGGTGCCTTTCCTTCAGCAGCGGAGCTATTTTTTTTGCCAGTTCTTCCATAATCGCATAATATGCCAGGAGATTTAAAACATTATGCAGCTGTGACAAGCTTTACAGACAGAACGCCCTTCTTTCCCTGAAGCCCTCTGACAAGCCTGCTTATTTTCTCCATGTCTCCCTCTACTGCTATTATCTCAAGGCACTGGTGCTTGTCCATGTGTATGTGGAGCGATGCATTTATGATATCGCCGTATGAATGCTGGACAGACGTGAGAGCTGCATTTATGCCCCTGACATCATGGTTATATGTGAGCAGCACAACTCCAGTAACCTTCCCTTTTTTATCAATCCATCTGTTATTCACTATGTAATCATGCATTGCAGTCATTATGGCATTGGAGCGGTTTGGCTGCCCAGTTTTATTGCAGACTTCATCAAATTTTTTTAATATATCTGCAGGTATTGAAGCACTTATTCTCACCTTTCCCATGAAAACATATCATGCTGCAATACATAATATTACCCATTTTCCAGCGATAATAATATATATCCCTGCTGCATGCTTTCAATTAATTAAACAATAGTTAAATAAAGGTGGAAAATGAAAGAAAAAGTGAAAGAAGTTATCGAGACCATTCGTCCCGCACTTCAGATGGACGGCGGAGATGTTGAGCTTGTGGACGTGGACGAAGAAAACGGCATTGTAAAAGTCCGTCTCCAGGGAGCATGCCACGGATGCCCCATGGCACAGATGACGCTTCAGATGGGAATAGAAAACGAATTGAAGAGCAAAATCCCGGAAGTGAAAAAGGTTGTGGCAGTGTAACTCTCAATACTTGACAACCACCTGTATATCCATAACATTTGTTCCTGTCTCTCCTGTTATTATTAAATCGCCCAATTTTTTGAAAAAGTTATAGGAGTCATTATTCATCAGGTATTCATCTGCATCCATGCCCATCTTTTTTGTCCTTTCCATGCTTGTTCCGTCGCCGATTGCGCCAGCTGCATCGCTATTCCCGTCTATGCCATCTGTACCGCATGATACAATGACTATTCGCTCTCCTTCAATTTCCCTTATTGCTCCGAGGACAAGTTCCTGATTGCGCCCCCCTTTTCCCTTCCCTTTTACGTTTACCGTTGTTTCTCCCCCGAAAATAAATGCAGCCTTCATCCTTGGAGATATCTTCGCATACCTTGCTATGTCCCTTCCTGTCTCTCTCGCCTCTCCGCATATCGAAGTGCTTACGACCTCAGAATAATAGCCCTTCCTGTGTGCAATCTCTTTTGCTTTCTCGCATGCCATAACATTGTCGGCAATGATTATGTTTGTGGAGTTGTTGATTTCTTCAGGAGTTTCTTCTATTTTTCCTTTTACGCCCTCGTTTATAATCTCATTTACCTCTTCTATTTTTCCCCACAGCCCGTATTTCATCAACACATTTTTTGCATCCATGTATGTGGTGCTGTCCGGAGCTGTCGGGCCAGATGCAATAAACTCAACAGGATTGCCCATGACGTCAGAGATTATTAGAGAGAGGATTTCGGCCCTGCTCATTTTTGCAAGCTGCCCTCCCTTGACATAAGAGAGATGCTTTCTCACAGTATTCAGCTCATCTATGGTACAGCCTGCTTTAATCAATCTGTCTGTTACCTCTCTCA
This sequence comes from Thermoplasmata archaeon, assembly GCA_021159125.1. Classification (GTDB taxonomy): domain Archaea; phylum Thermoplasmatota; class E2; order UBA202; family DSCA01; genus VBQP01. The sequence goes on along the minus strand of JAGGSL010000132.1, from coordinate 6,814 downwards.
TGCTTTCAAGGGATATGCGGGGCTTGCAGAGCAGGGAGGAGCCGCCGCCGGATATGAGCACAATGAGAAGGTCATTATTCCCCGCTTTATTTACAATTCTGAGCAATTCCTCTGTTGCCTTTATATTGTCTTCAGATGGAAGGGGATGCGAGCCCTTAAATACTTTAATGGTTGACGGCTTTCTTCCATCCGGATGGCTGCATGAAGTGGAAATCACTGCACCTTCCTTCACAGGCAAAATTTCTTCAATAGCCAGCGCCATTCCCACACTTGCCTTCCCAAAGCCCACAACATATATTTCCCCAAACGCTGATATGTCAATCTCTTTGCCTTTTACGAGAAGGTGTGTTCCATCCTTTTTAATGGAAAATTTTGTGATTTTGTAAGCATCCATCTCTTTCAGCACTTCCTCTAAAATTGAAAGTGCATCCCTTCTGGCATTTAGCAACTCTGCAGATGAATGCGACAGCAAATCATCAAAATTCTTGATGAGCATTGTAACTAAAAGCAGAACATATACTTAATAAAAACGCATATCTAGACAGTGGACATATCAATGGTAGTTATGGTATATTCTATCATTGCATCTTTATCGTCCTGCAGGCCGCTGTTGCCGTCATTGCTTCCATCTGGAGGGTTATTGGGGTCTGATGTTTGGGTGCGCCCCACATCACCCGTACCAAGATAATAGTTTATTTCCAGATAATATCCTGCTTTATCCTTTGAGGGGCTGTCTCCGTTTATGTCCAGCATCTCCTCGCCTATCAAATCCTTGTCATATATCTCTATCCTCACTTTGTGTGGGCGGTCATCAGATACGTTTGTTGTGATAGACCAGTTTACATCATAAATTTTATCTATTTCAAGTTCTGCCGGCTCGGAAGGCGCTTCTCCCACAAGGTTATCATCAACGTAAATTCTGGCAAATATCTGGCCCGTGGGCTTTCTCGGAAAATCCACAAAATCCTTTATCCTGATTTTTGTTATTGTCACTCTTATCCCTGCATCTGCCTTCGGGATGAGATCAAGTCCGTCTGGTATGCCATCACCGTCAGTATCAGGATTCTGGGGGTCTGTGCCAAGCTGATATTCCTCATAATTTGTTAAGCCGTCGCTATCTGCGTCACTATTCCTGTCACCGGGGTCATTTGGATTCAAGCCGTTTGCCAGCTCCCATTCATCTGGCATTCCGTCACCGTCAGAATCATCTGTTTTGTTATGAGAGGGCACGCTCTTGTATATTATCGGGGCTGCGACGATGGCAACAACAACAAGAATTGCAAATATGAAAATTGCAATCAGCACCTTACCGGATTTGGCCTTTTTTTCGGAGGAATTTTCAAGTGGGGCACCACAGGCTTTGCATATAGTGGCATCGTCAGGATTTTCCTCACCGCATACAGGGCACTTTATGACCATGATTAAAAGTTAATCTATACTGCCCTTAAAAATTTATTTATTGACAGAAAAATCAATCTTTCAATATTTCTCCGACCATTTTTCTGAATTCTGACGGGAGAATTGTACGCTCTATCACCTTTTTTGCGCCTGCTTCCTCTAAACTTTTTGCCCATTTTGTGGCAAACCAGGCCGTATATCCGTATATGTTTGCATCCGGATCTATCTCCAATATCTTCTTTGTTGTTTCAACCCCGTCCATTTTGCCTTTTCCCCACTGGGTGAGATTTAAGTCCATTATTACCAGGTCTGGCTTCGTTCCCCTATCTATAAGGGTCTGATATCTCTCGACACCCTCCTCTCCGCTCAAAGCGCTGTAAATGCTTATCGGTATATCCAGACGGGAGAGATTTCTTCTTATCAAATCCTGCATCGTTTCTTCGTCGTCAACAACAAGCACAATCTTTTTTTTCTCTGCCATCAATAAAGTTGAATGCAGAAGCATATATAATATTTGGCGGTAAAATCAAAGCTCTGCTTCGAAATCCTCGACACGCATCTCAAATTCGTCGTAGCTCTTTATATCTCCCCTATTCATTAAAATTTCCCTCGCAAGCAGCCAGTATGTAAGGGCAAGGGATTTTCTTCCTTTGTTGTTAACGGGTATAACCCAGTCAACGTATTTTGTTTCGTTATTTGTGTCGCAGAGCGCAACAACAGGTATGCCGACCTTTACCGATTCTTTCAAAGCCTGGGAATCACCTATGGGGTCTGTGAGCAGCACAATATCTGGCTCACAAAAAGTGTCGCAATGGGGATTTGTAAGCGTGCCGGGCAGGAATCGTCCTGGCATTGCTTTTATGCCCGTTACTTCTGCCAGTTTTGTTATCGGCTTCTGGGCATACTGGCGGACTGCCACAACTAAAACATTTGCAGGGTCATATCTCGCGAGTAATTTGCCCGCCGTCTTTATGCGGCGGTCGCTCTCCGCTATATCGATAATATAAAGACCGTCATTTCTCACTCTGGCTATGAATGGCTCCATGTGGGCTGTTTTTTGCTGGGTTCCTATCTCTGTGCCGCACGATATGTACATTTCTTCAGATACAAGCATTTTTTCTTCTTCCATTTTCTCAACCTATACAACAGGGCCTTTTATAAGCTTTCCTCTCCTCTTTACAGTCATGGGAATTACTCCTTTTTCAAACTCAAGCAGTGCAAGCTCAACAGGATTGCTCGTACTCTTCGGTACTTTTATGAGCAAGGGTGCACCCATTGCTATCTGCAATGCCCTCGCGCCTACTATACGTGCTTTCTCGAACCTAGTATAATGCACATTACACCTCTAAAACCGTGCGAAGTATGTATGTCACTGCTATTTAAAAGTTTTATTGTTAAAATTGCCGGCAGGCATACCAAAACTTAAATAGTTTTCAAACCATATTGCATGTATGATACCAATATCTGCAATAGTTGTACTGATACTTATTCTGCTTGTTATACTGGCATCTGCCATAAAAATCGTGAGGGAATACGAGCGAGGCGTGATATTCCGTCTCGGCCGCCTTCTCGGCGCCAAAGGGCCGGGGCTGTTCTTCATACTGCCGATATTTGACAACATGGTGAGAATAGACCTAAGGGAGCATGTGCTTGATGTGCCTTCTCAGGAAGCAATAACTGCCGACAACGTTCCAATAAGGGTGAATGCTGTGGTATATTTCAGAGTGATGAATCCGGAGGATGCAGTGGTGCGCATTCAGAATTACATGCTTGCCACCTCCCAGATGGCACAGACAACGTTGAGGAGCGTTATTGGCGAGGTTGAACTGGATGAAGTGCTTAGGGAGAGGGAGAAAATAAATCGCCGCCTGCAGACAATTCTCGATGAGAGAACGGACGAGTGGGGTGTGAAAGTCACAGCAGTTGAAATAAAAGACGTCGAAATCCCGCAGGGCATGCAGCAGGCAATGGCAAAGGCAGCAGAGGCGGAGAGAGGCAGAAGAGCGAGAATCATATCTGCTGAAGGAGAGTTGCAAGCAGCAGAAAAACTTGCAGAGGCGGCAAGAGTAATAAGCAAGGAGGAAGGGGGCATTCAACTCAGATTTTTGCAGACCGCAGCAGACATGGCAGCCACTTCAAAAGGGGCGACAACCATATTGCTTCCGCTGCCCATCGAACTTCTGAAAATATTCGAAAGCAAGAAAAAGAAATGAGGTTACAGAGATATGACAAACATCTGCATTTCGTCGCTTGCAACTTCGCCGTTCTTTGAATAGCCAACAACCTTCACATCATGTCCACCAAATGAAAATCCTTTCCACTTCCATTCATACGGAAAATCGCTGTCACTGCTCTTTAGCACATTATCAACGTAAAATTCAACTTTGGTGACAGAATCAGGAGGCAATGCACTTGCATTCACCTTAATTGTTATGCTTCCTATTGCAACCGTCTTATCCAGTGGGAAGAGCGGTCCGTTTCCAAACAGATAAAATCCCTTCTCCGGCTCGACTATTTTAACGCCCATTGCCGGCTGTTTTATCGCCACTTCAGGGTCTCCAAACAAATTTGTCTCGTAGCATGCCCATCTCATCCCGTTCTCATTTATGCGCCAGACATTGTCCTGCTTTGAATAAAGATTTGCTTTTCCGATTTCTCTCATGCCCAACTCGAACAGGGCTTTGAAAAACGACTCGTCATAATGCCCCGAAGGTGAATCCACGGTGTCCTCGCTTCCAAGGCCGTAGCGTGCATTCATTATTACCGCAAATGCTCCATGAGGCGTTTCTACAGTAAAATGCTCTGCGGCGCAATCATCCGAGTAGTAATGCCCCTTGTAGCAGTTGTCGAAGGAGCCGGCAAGGCATGTCTGCGAATAGACAAAGAAATATCTGTCGTTCCTCAAACTGTCTATATCTGAATTACCGAGGCGCAGCCCGTAATTCACAAAACCATGCCCGTCGTGATTTATCACGCATGGCGTATCATTGTCCAGCACATCCATCAAATCGTACTTGCTCCATCCTGTCTCCCATGGATTGCCGGGGTCGAAACCAGGCCAGTCTCGGTCATACATCGTTGTAAGGTCATACTGAGAAGGAACATATGGCTTTATCACATCTTTATAATTGCCACCGTATGCCGACACGCCGGGAAATCCGAGATATTCTCCCAAAAACAGCACCTTGCCTATATACGGGTCTTCACTCTGCTCGTACGACAGCGTTTTCATCACAAAGTTTGAAATTTCATAGGCAGAATCAACGCATGCCCGCCCAACCCACACTTCGGCATAAAAATCTGACTCGTCAACATCGGCAATGTCGTTCCGCGAGGCATTTTCTCCCCAGAACTCATCCATGTCGTAATTGAAGTTGCCATCAAGGCAGGCGTAATACAAATCTGAAGGAATGTTGTCCTCTTCAAATCCGAGAGTGACAGCAGGGGGCATCCCCAGCAACGGCAGCCCTGTTTCATTTGCATAAAGATATCGGGCAGGAATGATATTGCTCCCTTTATTGCCGCCGTCAGCATCTCCGCCCAGCAGCACATACTCTGTGCCAAGGTTCATGTATGCATAGCGAATGAAATTCCTTATTTTTGCCTGCGTATCATTATACATGGAAAAATTTTTCGTTATCTGACTCTGGTAAAATGGGTTTGACGGGTTGTTGTCGCCCCACGTTCCGTTCACCCAGAAACTCTGATTGCTGGCTATCTCCTCCACGGTGACTATTCTTGCGCTCATCCCTTTGGCAATTTTCGAATCTGCCAGTGTCTGGAATGTGTAGCTCCCGGATGCATTTTTTAATTCATTGTTTGTGATTATGACATACTGCGCATTTTCATCCGCCAACGGAGCTGAATTTTTGCGGTATGTTTCTATAACTCCGGGGTTGTCCACTATTTTTGCAACCATTGCTCTGTCTTCTGCAAGTCCCCTGATCGGCTTTGGTGCTGCCTCTTTAAGCTGAATGTCTAATTCCATATGTCTGTGGTATGTTATTTCGCCGGTGCTGGAAACATATTCCACAGGACAGATATTCAGCACGAGTATGCTGTACCCCCTGAAAGTATATGTTCCAACCATCACGTAATCTCTGCCGGGAATGACGTTTTCCGGGCAAGAAGGCTGCAAGCTGCTTCTTTCATCCGAGAGTGAGAAAAGATTCCCCGCTCTTTTTAGCTCATAACTTCCTATGGAAATCCCCGAAGATTTTTTGACTTCGATGCCCTTAACCTCAAATCCCTGAGGGAGAAGTATGTGAAGAGGTTTCACGGGCAACATTACGCCGTTAAAATTGTAGGGGCTGCAATCTTCCTCAACAACGCTATATCCTCCTTCATTTTCTATAACCGGCTTTTTAAAATAATAACTCATGTGCATTTCGCTGCTCTCATCAGAAAATGCAATTGACGAGAACGGCGTTATTATGAAAGATATGGCAACGGCTAAGCTTATCAATCCCAGAAAAATCATTTTTGCCTTCATGGGAGTAGTAACGTATGCAACTATTTAATTTTTTATTGCCTACACTAGTGAAACCACTCCGAGGAATGCAAGGAAAGCAGATGCCGTGATGGCTGTGTAATGCTCAAAGGGCTTTATGGAAATGTGTTTCACATTTTCTTTTACGTAAAGCGCGGGTACTGAAAGCACAGCGACAAGTGCTGTCGTCGAAAGAAGATGCCACAGCGTGAACGGGATTGCGAGAGTGAAGCATGCTGTAAACCCACCCAATGTATGCGGATACCATCCCAGCCAGCTTCCGAAATTCGTCCAGATGTCATAGACAAGCACGCTCCCGATGCCCATGCCCGCAACCCTGACCACAGATTTTGCATTGAACGAAAGATTTCTGCCGCCAAGATAACCCATGAGTCCTATCATGGCAAAGCCAGACCATGTAAAGAGGAAAATGTATGTGTTGCCGTAATATATGTCCGTTATTCCCATTACTGCCATTGGGACAATGAATGTATAATATCCTCCGAGCAGAATCCCGCTGAATAACGAAATTGCTGCCACCACAAAAAACATATCCATCATGAAAACGGGCTGTACTATGCCGTTTATTGTGAGATAGATATGGGGTGTGTTTGGCAAAATGCTTCTCAAAAAGATTCTGCCTGCAGCGCCGGCTGCTATAAGCAATAAAGCCGCCAAAATTCTGTTTCTGCCATGCATCATTTTATTCCCTCTATTTGTGAAATTGCAACCCATATTAAAGCTTAACTAAATGAGGTGAATTTCCATTCGATAATGTCGTTGTCAGCAATGGGCTGTTTATCCGCCCCTACCATGCCATAATCACCATTGAGCCAGTACTGCCAGTAGTTGTTGCCGTCACCATTCACAACCCCTGCGATGGAATCCACAAGAATGCTGTCGTACTGCCCGTAATATGTGTATTTC
>JAGGSL010000108.1 GCA_021159125.1 Thermoplasmata archaeon | reverse complement strand
TCTATCCAGATACTATCAATCAACCATAAAGTTTTTTTATAAAATTTTTATTATTAGTTGGAGGCAAAATATGAAGCAAAAAAAGAGAGAGATTTTGTGTATGTGGGCAGTAGCAATTTTACTAATGACCGCCTTTGTCACAGCAAATGCACAATATGACACCAAAGAAAATGCAGGCCAAAAAAACATCAATTCTTTACAACCGCCATCAATAGAGTGGTATAAAACGTTCGGCGAAACAGGATATGATATGCTATACTGCGTGCGACAAACAGATGACGGAGGATATATAGCAGCCGGTTCAACTTCTGATGAAGAGGAAATAGGACATGCATGGCTGGTTAAAATCGATGCAAACGGAAATGAGGAATGGAGTGCCAAAAATTTGGTTAACTCCGGTGGTGCAGCGAATATTGTTACCTCATACATCGAATTGACAGACGATGGTGGATATCTGGTAAGCGGGTATAACGGGGTTTTCGGATTCATGTGGAAGACGGATGAAACAGGGCATACAGAATGGGTGAAATATTATCCCCCAAAAAGCCAGGGAGGAGATTATGGTCGCCTGTCGATGGCACAGCAAACCGATGACGGCGGTTACGTTGCCATCTGCTATAAAGAAGTCAGCTCAACCGATTATGACAGCATGTTAATAAAAACCGATTCAGCCGGAAACGTTGAATGGTCAAAAACATATAGATACGGAAATAGTTTAGATGAACTGTTTTCGCTTTCCAAAACAGATGATGGCGGATATGTCATGGGAGGATATGCGAATACACCTGATAACGTCAACTACTGGGTCGTCAAGACAGATTCACAGGGCAACAAGCAATGGGAGAAAACATATGGCGGAGTGAATTGGGCAGCTTCATTTGCAAGAAATGCGTGTGTGCAAACTGATGACGGAGGCTATATGGTTACTGGGATAACAGATGCATATGGTGCAGGAAAGAATGATTTATGGATAGTAAAGACAGACGAGAATGGAAACGAGGAATGGAATGAAAGCTTTGGCGAATCGACAGATGAACGCTGCTGGAGCATGGACATCACAGATGATGGGGGATATATCTTCTGCCTGACAAAAAATTATGCGGGAATGAGTGGAAACAAAGGAGATGTCTGGATTATAAAGGTAGATAATGAAGGAAATGCGGTATGGAGCCAGACATTTGGCGGTTCAAAAGAGGATAGAGGTTACTATATAAGCAGAACAAGTGACGGGGGATACATCGTAGCAGGAAGAACGGAGTCTTATGGTGCCGGTGGAAGTGACGGGTTACTCATAAAAATATCCCCAGACGAGGAGTTAAGCAGGCCCTCTATCGATGTGATAAAACCGAAAAGCGGATATATTTATCTTTTCGATATGCTGGGCATACCGTTCCCGTTCTTCGAACAAGCCCTCGTTTTAGGAGATATTACCTTCCAGGTTAGTACAGACAGCGGGGCAGGAAATGCAGAGATTGCCAAAGTGGAATATTTCATCAACGGCGTAGTTGTAGCCGAAGTCACAGAACAACCATTCTCCTATAAATGGACGGGGGCAGAGCCAGGGACATATTCCATAAAAGTAAGGGTATACAACAGCTGGGGAGGAACCGACCAGGAAACTTTTGCGATAAAGAAAGTGATATAACTGGCCAAACACCTCACTCCTTCTTTTTCTTTAACATATCTTTTGCGTTTTTTGCTATGTTGTCAGCCGACAAACCATACTTCTTCACCAATTCCATTGCATCTCCTGATTCACCGAACACATCATTAACGCCTATTCTTCTCATTGGCACAGGCTCCTCGCTCATCGCCCTTGAAACAGCGCCGCCCAGCCCTCCAATGACCGAATGCTCCTCACATGTGATTATGAGCCCTGTCTCTCTTGCTGCTTTTATAACCGCTTTTTTGTCGATAGGCTTCACGGTGGGCATGTGTATCACCCTAGCCTCTATACCCTCTTTCTTGAGTAAGTCGTATGCCTTTAACGCTTCAGCTGTCATTGTCCCTGTGGATATTATGGTCACATCGCTGCCCCTCCTGAGCAATTTCGCCTTTCCTATCTTGAATTTGTTATGCCTGACGAAAATCACAGGTGCATCGGCCCTTCCCATGCGGACATAAAATGGCCCTGGCTCAGATGCAATCTTGGGTATGACATCCTCGACCTCAGTGGCATCTGCAGGGGCAATAACCCGCATATTTGGCAGGGCACGCATCAAAGCCATGTCCTCGAGCATCTGGTGGCTTGCGCCGTCGCCGCCCACAGATATGCCTGCATGCGTCGCCACAATCTTCACATTCAGCTGAGGATATGCAATTGACTGGCGTATCTGGTCGTAGCATCTGCCCGTTGCGAAAACTGCAAATGAAGAAGCAAATGCTATTTTGCCGCAGGTTGCAAGACCGGCAGCCATGCCCATCATGTTTGCTTCCGATATCCCGCAGTCAAAAAACCTGTCCGGAAATATGGTGCCAAAACGCTTGGTTTTTGTTGAAAGAGCAAGGTCCGCATCCAGAACAACAATGTTCTCGTTCTCATACCCCAATTTTATCAATGCAGAGCTGTACCCGTCTCTCAAATTTCTCATTTTGTCTGTAATTTTTGCACTAACCATTTAATTCCTCCTCTGCCTGATTTAACTCGCTCATAGCCTTTAGATACTGCTCGTCCGAAGGGGGCTTTCCGTGAAAGGACAAACTGCCCTCCATGAAAGAAACACCCTTGCCTTTTATCGTATATGCCATTATAAGCGTTGGCTTGTCATTTTTGTCCGCCTCATGGAGTGCATCCAGAATTTCCTCGATGTTATGCCCGTCTATTTCAATAACATCCCAACCGAAAGCACGCCATCTCCACTGCATCGGCTCCAGATTAAGTATTTCCTCAGTGTGCCCGTCTATCTGCAGCCCGTTTCTGTCAAGAATGGCAATGAGATTGTCAAGGGAATGGTGGGATGCCGACGCAGCAGCCTCCCACACCTGCCCCTCGTCCATCTCCCCGTCGCCCAGTATTACAAATACCCTGTAATCCTTTTCATCAAGTTTGCCGGCGATAGCCATGCCAATGCCAACGCTCAATCCCTGCCCCAGCGAGCCTGTCGACATATCCACTCCCGGAACTTTCAGCATGCATGGATGGCCCTGCAAAAAATGTCCTGTTTTGCGCAGATTTTTGAGCTCTTCTACAGGAAAATAACCCGACATTGCAAGCGCTGCATACAGTGCAGGAGCAGCGTGCCCTTTGGACAGAACCAGCCTATCTCTGTCGGGCCATCTCGGATTTTTCGGGTCATGCCTCATTTCGTGGAAATAGAGACATGAAAGTATATCTGCTATTGATAAGCTCCCCCCCGGATGGCCAGAGCCGGCCCTGTAAACAGAATCAATAACATATTTTCTTATGAGAAGAGCTTTTCTCTGCAGCTCCTTTATCAGTTCTTTGTCGTGCATCTTATATGGTAATATGCTTGACATTATTTAATTTACTGCCAGGCAAAAATTACTAAATACCGCTTATGTTACTGCATCATGGATATTGGCTCTGCTCTGCTGCCGATGGGCATCATTCCTGCACTTCTCATACTTTACGTGACGCTTGGAGGATATGAAGGAAAGTTCAAAGAGCATTACATCTTTCTAACGTTCATCGGGGGCATAGCAATGGGCACACTTGTGTATTTCATGGAAATATGGGTCCTCTCGATTTTCAACTACGATGTGTTCCTGCAGGCAATAGATATTGTCCTCATTGTGTCCCTCGCCTTTTCATTTTTCGAAAGTTTATCGAAGCTTGTCGTGCTAAACCTTCCAAAGTTTCAGGAAGAAGAGGGAATCATATTGTACGGTTCTGCTCTGGGCCTTGGATTCGCTTCGCCTGCAGGAGTGGTGCTCATGAGAGGAATTCCATCGCTGCTTTCAATGCAGGGCCTTTACGCCGTTATGATTTCCATATCGGTGCTGCTTATAAGCTGCTCCACAGGGATGTGGATTGGAGTTGGAATAAAAATACAGAAAAAAGCAAAATATCTGGCCATTGCATCTCTTGCAGGGCTTTTTATATGGCCGCCCATATTTTTCAGCGCTTCAGTATATGCTGCATCACTTGCAATAATTTATTCGCTATTCATTTACCTGTATACAAGAAATGCAGTAATGCCGTACATGATGGGCAGAAAAGCGCTTAAAGATGCATACAGACAAAAATGGTTAAGGAAGTTTTAAATATACAGAATATCATTCTTTAAATGCTGATAAAATGGCTGATGCAGGTATTGTATACGGTAAGGATGTAGAAAAGATAAGAAACGATTTTAAGGAGATTTTATCAGAAATCGATTCCATTGTTCAGGGCTCCTATAAAGAGAAAGAGGGTTTTAAGAAAATTAAAGAGTTAATCGACATGAGCAGGATAGACCGCCTCCTGCAGATGATGGACGCCATGGAAAAGAGAGCAAAAGAAGCAGACGAGAGAGCCATAAGTGCCTTCCGCGACATGGAGAAATACAGAAGGGAGCTGGAGAAGGAACAGGAACGGCTTGAGAAGCTGTGGGATGCCTACAAGAAGCAGGAAGATGATATTTCAAAAGAGAAAAGAGAGGCCGAGGAATGGAAGAGTCGGTTCATGGAACAGGAAAGTTTGATCGAAGATTTAAAGAAGAAAGTCGATACGCTGAAAGAGCTGGAGGATGACAGGGAAAAAGTGGAGAAGCTTGAAAAAGAGTTAGAGGAATACAAATCCGAGAACAGCAAACTGAAGATAGAACTTGAAAAGGAAAAGGCAGTGAGAATGAAACTTGAAAAGGAAGTGGAAGATTTGAGCAAATACCTGCCGTATAAGAAAGAGGCGGAGAGTTTGAAAAAGAAAGTGGAAGAGCTCGAGCCTTTGAAGGACTATATAGAATACAAGAAAAAATATGACGAGATGGAGGAGTTATACAAAAAGGAACAGGAACGGCTTGCAAAGCTTTACAAGATTTACGAGGATTTGAATAAAGAACTGAAGGAAGCCAGAGAAAAACTCAAGGGATGGGAAGAGTGGTTCAACAGCAACAGGGAATATGTGGAAAAGGCAGCATATGCATTCAGCAAATTCAAGCCGCCCGAGGGGCTGATGGAATAGGCAAAGAGTAAATATTTTATAAACCATATGGTTATTATTGGCGGATGCACTCCATAGCAGAGGGACTTGCCAAAAAGCAAAGGAAAATATCAGTAGCAGAATTTTTTGAACGCAATAAGCAGATACTGGGCTTTGATACTTCAACAAGGGCTCTTATAACTTCCGTAAAGGAAGCTGTTGATAACGCCCTCGATGCATGTGAAGAAGCCGGAATACTGCCCGATATCCTTGTTGAGCTAAAAAGCATAGATGATGACGAATATCTCATAATAGTCGAGGACAACGGCCCGGGCATAGTCAGAAAGCAGATACCACATGTTTTCGCCCGCCTCCTGTACGGCTCTCGCTTTCACTCACTCAAACAATCGAGAGGGCAGCAGGGCATAGGCATATCTGCAGCTGTGCTGTACTCGCAACTCACCACAGGAAAACCGACCGTCGTTACCTCCAAAATAGGTGATGGCTTTCCGGCGCATCGCTGCACTCTGCTCATAGACACGAAAAAAAATCGGCCCGAAATACTTCACGATGAGATGACCCACTGGGAAAAGAGTAGCGGGACGAGAATAGAGCTTGCAATGAGGGGCTCTTATGTGAGAAACAGAAAGCAATCAGTTTACGGATATCTGAGAAGCACAGCAATAGTGAATCCCCATGCCCACATAACATTCATTGAGCCGAACGGCAACAAAATAGTTTTTGAAAGAGTTACAGACAAACTCCCGCCTCAACCGCGAGAGATAAAGCCCCATCCTTACGGCATAGAGCTCGGCACTTTCATAAAAATGGCAAAGGAATCAAAAGCAAGGAAACTGACTTCATTTCTTTCATCTGAGTTCTCGTCGGTAAGCCTGCAGAAAGCAAAGGAAATCATAAAAATAGCAGGGCTCGATCCATCTATCAGCCCAAATAAAATCTCCCTCGAAGATGCAAAAAGGATTGTCGACGCATTCAAGAAAGTTAAGCTCATGTCTCCTCCGACCGACTGTCTCTCCCCCATAGGAGAAATTTTGATAAAGAGAGGATTGCGAAAAGAAATGGATGCACTCTCGCCAGAATTCATATCAACAGACAAGAGGAATCCGAGCGTATATTCGGGCATACCGTTCATGGTGGAAACAGGCATAGTCTACGGAGGTAATCTGCCTGCTGATGAAAGAGTGGAGATATTGAGGTTTGCAAACCGCGTTCCCCTGCTTTATCAGGAAGGAGACTGCGTCATCACGCGCGGAATAAAAAACATGGACTGGCGCCGCTATGGGCTGCAGCAGCGGGGAGGGAAGGGCATACCGTTTGGCCCTGCCATAATACTTGTTCACATCTCGTCAGTGAATATTCCCTTTACTTCCGAATCAAAGGAGGCAATTGCAAATGTGGAGGAGATAGAGAAGGAGGTGAAACTTTCCCTGCAGCAGTGCGCAAGGAAAATGAAAGGACATCTCTCCAAGAAGGACAGGAAAGTCAAAGCAAAGAATAAATTTACCCTCATATCAAAAATTTTGCCTGAAATTGCCAAAAAATCGTCTGAAATGCTGGGCAAACCAACTCCGCCGATAGACGATGTTATTACAAAAATAATGAACATAATATGGATAGATGATGATGTGCAATATGAGGATGGAAAAATAAAGAGCACGATTTCCATAACAAATTATAAAAATAAGCCGCAGAGCTTTGAGCTGTATGCCGCCCTTCCCGATGAGAGGGAGCTTGGTGAAATAAAGCCCGAGGCTCAAAAAGTTGAAGAGGAATATATAATGTGGAAAATAGAAAAGATAAAGCCTGCCGAGAAAATAGAGCTGTCATTTCAACTTATGGGAATGGAAAAAGGAGATTTTGAGGAAAACATACTGTATGTCAGAGGAATTGACCCTGTGAATGTCATAGGCGCAGAAAAATGGGAGGGTGATTGAAATGACGGTTGCAGATAGAAATAGGGCAGCTGTCGAAGAAATGATGAAAATAGCAGAAGAGATTTATAACGACTTAAAAAATTCCCGAATACCTGAACTTGTCATACCCTCCAGAACAAAATCCAACATAATATTCGATGAAAGGCATAGAGTCTGGAAATACGGAAAAAACACTTCCACCCGCTCCGCTGTCTCGCTGGCCGGCGCCTACATGCTCCTCCGCACGGTATATACCATTGACTTTATCAAAAAAATGATAGACCAAAAGAAATCATCGACTCTGAGAGAGCTTTACTACATATCTGAAGGATGGGGAGAAGGCAAGTTCTCGTCGCAGGATGACTCGGATAGGCTTGCAGAAGACCTTGAGATACTGACGAAGAAGCTGAGGGAGGACATGCGTTTGAGGCCTGAAGAGGACGGGGCGAGAGTGATAGGCGACCTCGTGGTGGAGGAAATAACAAGGAAGGGGGACAAAAGACGCATACACTGCCAGGATGACGTCGGCGACAGCGGCTACTCCATACCATACAATGTGGAGAAGGAGAAAGTGAAAATAAAGGAGACAAATGCAAAGATTGTGATGGCTGTCGAGACAGGCGGTATGTTTGACCGGCTTGTGGAGAACGGTTTTGACGAGAAAAGGAATGCCATACTTGTCCATCTGAAAGGGCAACCTGCCCGCTCAACGCGAAGGTTCATAAAACGTCTCAACGAGGAAAAGAATATCCCGGTGGTTGTATTCACAGACGGAGACCCCTGGTCTTACCGCATATTCGCATCTGTTGCATATGGCGCAATAAAAACAGCCCACATATCTGAATATCTCGCCACCCCTTCCGCAGAATTTCTGGGAGTGACACCATCTGACATCCACAACTACGAGCTGCCAACAGACGATCTGACAAAGGAGGACATAGCTGCTCTCAAATCAGAGCTTTCCGACCCGCGCTTCAAAGACGATTTCTGGGAAAATGAGATAAAATTGCAGCTTAAAATGGGGAAGAAGTCAGAACAGCAGGCGCTTGCAAAATATGGTCTGGATTATGTAACTGATGTGTATCTTCCGGAGAAGCTTGCAGAAATGGGGTACGATATATAAACAAATCAGGTTACTTTTACATGTATCACAGGGCTATACCACCATAAACGCCCTTTGATTTCCTCAATTCCATCTGTTCCATTTATCACTTCATGATAGGATACATCAGTTCTTTCCTTTATTATGCGAAGATATGTATGCTCCCTGCCATATGCCCATGGCGCAAGTGTTTTTGCATATATCTGATCCACCTGCGCCTTTGCGACTATATAATAATCCCCTGGCTCATTAAATGTTATATTTTCACTGTAAATTTTCCCATGGGTTTTTCCGTCAGCAGCATTATCCCATCCTGTTCCGCCGACATATTGCCCCTCAAAATCGTTATGGTCCTGTCCGAAGAAAGCGGAGTTGTTTATTGCATCGGGGTCTGTGCCCCACTGAATGGAAGTGTGATCAACAACCATGCTGCCGTTCACCTGCCATTTGAACTCGTAAGTGCCCCTCTGGATAACAGAATTGTCTGAAGGCGATTCAATCCATCTCACATACGGTTGCGCCAGATCGATTTGATGCAGAAGGAATCGCCTCACTTCCATTCCAAAGCCGGGAGTGGTATCGTTACCCAGAAAAGTCCTGGAGGAGTATCCTTTACTGTAATCATACATCTCCACGAGATGCCACATTATCCCAGAGCCAGGATAATTGCCTTCTACGAACCTGTCCTCAGCAGGGTTTTTTTCTACATCGGAGCCATATGCCCATGCGACAAGAGCACCAGGCGTACGGTCCACAAAGCTTCTCACAGGGCCTATGTTCCATGCATTCAGCTCTCCACCATAATCACCCATGTAAGAACCACACCTCAAAGAGGCAGCATCATAGAAGTAAAAGTCAGGAGGCGCATAATTGTAAATCATGTGAGAAATGGGGCTTATTGCTTTGACAATCCAGTGAGACGAAAACCAGGGGTACATTAATTTGCGCAATCCCTCGTGAAAGTCGCATCCTGTTCTGATTGTATGGTTGTTGACAAATCTGACAAGGGTTTTTCCCTGAACGCTACCCCACGGCACAGGCGGACCATTACCCCCTGGCCCATTGTAATCCGCCTCCCTATTCAAATCCCAGCCATTGTAATCCCACCTCTGGTTGTGGTCAAATCCCCACGGATTATGGCTCGCCTCTATGTATATCTCGCGGTGGTCAAGCAGCCATTTCAGCCATTCCCTCTGAGGGTTATCATAATCAGGGCTGAATGCATATCTCATCAGCCAGTCTGCAAACCAGTAGAGAGAGGCAGTGCCTATCTTTTCTATGCCGTGAGGGCTGCCAAGGAAAAGCACCTCAGGTTTATGCAAACCTCTGCTCTCATTTGTTATTCTGACATAATAATCATCGTATCCTCCATCTATCTTGCCTGTATTGTAGAGTTCATTTGCCTTGAATACTTCAATATAGCCGGGATATTTTTCCTCCAGATTTCTGTACCACGAAACCAACTCCGAGTAATTTTTCGGCATAGTATACCATAGGGCATTTCCCGACTCCTCCTCCCCGCCCCTCATTCCAGTATTGACTTTTTCGACTGCAGAAGCTGAGATATAAGTAGCCACAAATAGCAGAGTGAGTGCAAACGCAATATATTTTTTAGCCAACATTATTGAATTGCATACACAGACATAAATCTTTCTCAGGTTCGCAGCATTAATAAAGGCACGGCTGTTAAAATCACGTGGAAGCAGGCGTGAAATATGACCTGGTTGTCTGCCATCTGAATGAAGACGACCCAAAAAAATGCACGGCGAAAAAACTTGCAAAATTTGGAATGGCAAGGCTGGTCAAACATACGAAAATGATTCCTCGCAGATACCTGCTGCTAAGTCCATTTTCAAAAAAAGCCCTCTCTCCAGAAGATAAAAAATTTGGAGGCATTGCCGCTGTTGACTGCTCATGGAAAAATGCAGAGGAGGTATTTTCAAAAATAAGGAATGAGAATGCAAGAGCTCTACCGTATCTTATTGCTGCAAATAATGTTAACTATGGAAAGCCAATGCGCCTGACCACTGCGGAGGCGTTTGCCGCCTCCCTTTACATTCTGGGAGATGTTGAGGGGGCAGACATGCTCATGAGCAAATTCAAGTGGGGACCCCATTTTCTTGAGTTGAATAAAGAGCCGCTTGAGCGCTACAGAAATGCGAAAACAAGCATGGAAGTTGTATCCATTATGGAAGATTACCTGCCTCCTGATTAGCGCTTAAAAAGTTAAAAAGGCGAGAGGCATATATTCATGGTGATGAAATGGAGATAAAGGAAGTTGAGATAAAAAAGCCGGATGACATGAATTTCATTCTGGGTCAGACGCATTTCATAAAGAGCGTTGAGGATTTGTATGAGGCTATGGTGAATGTGCCCAATGCAAAATTCGGGATTGCATTCTGCGAGGCATCCGGTCCATGCCTTATAAGAGCAGAGGGGAATGACGAGGAGTTGAAAAAACTGGCGATTGACAATGCAATGGCTATAGGTGCAGGACATTCATTCATAATTTTTATGAGAGACTGCTATCCCATAAACGTGCTCAATGCCATAAAAAATGTCCCGGAGGTTTGCCGCATATACTGCGCAACTGCCAACCCGACCAAAGTTCTGGTATATGAAAGCAATATGGGGAACGAAAAAGGCAGGGCAATCATAGGAGTCATAGACGGATACATGCCTAAGGGGATTGAAGGCGAAGAAGATATAAAAAAGAGGAAAGAGTTTCTGAGGGCGATAGGGTATAAGAGATAAAAGGTGAGTGACCAGTAAAATACCTAAATATTATATAGCCCGTAGGAA
>JAGGSL010000164.1 GCA_021159125.1 Thermoplasmata archaeon | reverse complement strand
CTTATCGGAAAGAAGGTGGATAAAAATGCTTTACTGCAAAAAATACCCATGATAGGGGCAGAGATAGATAAAGTTGAAGGTGAAAGCATATCAGTGGAATTTTTTCCTGACCGTCCAGATTTGCTCAGCGTGGAGGGGCTTGCAAGGGCAATGCGCTCTTTCCTCGGCATAGAGAAAGGGATGAAGAAATATGATGTGGCGCCACCTTCAATTTCTCTTGAAATTGACGATAGCGTCAATGAAGTCAGACCCTTCGTTTCTGCAGCGGTAGTGCGAGACGTGAGAATGAGTGAGGATTTCATCGTTTCCATGATGGAACTGCAGGAAAAACTTCATTTTTCCATCGGAAAGGACAGAAAAAAGATGGCTATAGGACTTCACAACTTTGATGCTGTCACTCCTCCCTTTACCTACAGGGCTGTCAAACCGGATGAGATATCTTTCGTACCTCTTGGTGAGACAGTTGAGATGAATCTTGATGAAATCCTGCAAAAACACGACAAGGGGATAAAATACGCTCATCTCGTCGAAAAATTTGATAAGTACCCTGTAATAATCGACAGTAACAAACATGTGCTGTCATTCCCTCCGATCATAAACGGGGAGCTGACAGCAGTTGATCTCTTCACCGAAAATCTATTTGTAGATGTCACAGGAACTGATGCCAATGCGGTCGACAGTGCCCTGAATATCATTGCAACAGCCATAGCCGAGCGGGGCGGGAAGCTGGAGATGGTGAAAGTGATAGGCAACGAAGCGAGAAATACGCCTGATTTGAGCCCGTCTCATGTAAAGGTAGATTTGGATTATGCATCAAAGATTCTGGGCTTTGACATTAAAAAACACGCCGCAGATGCCCTTGAAAAGATGGGATTTGATGCCCGCGTGAAAGGAAAGGTAATAGAAGTAGATATTCCTGCATGGAGGGTTGACATTCTCCATCCAATAGATATCGTGGAGGATATGGCCATAGGATACGGCTATGATAAAATTTCTCCTGAGCTGCCAAAGAGCATGACATTCGGCAGCTCTCTCTCCTCAGACAAAATCCATGAGACAATGATAGGACTGGGATTTAACGAAGTTCTAACAATATCCCTCTCAAACGAGGAAGAGCAGTTCGAGAAAATGAATCTCAAGCCAAGGGAAGTTGTAAGCATAGAGAATCCCATCTCGAGCAAGCATTCATGCATAAGGGTTTCCCTGCTACCGTCCCTCATGGAAATTTTATCCAAAAACAGGCATAACGAGCTGCCCCAGATGATATATGAAGTCGGGGAGATTGTTGAGATAACAGATGGCGTACCGCTCAACAAAACAATGGTTTCCGGAGTTAAAATAGATGCAAAAACAGGCTTTACCGAATGCAAATCAATTGTGGAAGCTCTGCTGAGGAACATGGGTATAAAAGCAGATATCGAGGAAAAGAAAAGCGGGGCTTTCATAGACGGAAGATGCGCATCGCTGCTAAAAGATGAAAAACCAATTGGTTATTTCGGCGAAGTCCATCCGTCTGTCATATCAAATTTCGAGCTTGAGTACCCCGTGATAGCATTCGAGATATATGCCGATGAACTACTTTCTCCTTCTGAAGATAAGTAGCGCTACGGCAACAGCAACCACAAATGCAAATGCTCCAAAGCCAGGCGTCTGCCTCAGAGACCTGGGCTGAGGTAAGTCTTTTATAACTGGTGAAGGAGCGCTGCCTATACTGCTGTCTGCTGTTGTATTGAACGTATATGTTCCACCAGAAATGTTATTGGAATATTCCTTTTCAACATTCATGAAGTAATGTATTACCTCTGCAAATACCTCTATTTTCACGGAGCTGCTTTCGTTCCATCCTTCATATGATGGCGATGTTTCATAAACCTCGTAAACTTTATTCCCTATTGTTTTTTCTCTTGAATATGTTGCATTGATCTCCTTTCCGCCAATTTTATAGTAAACCCTGAAGTTCTCGCTGCTTATGCCTTTGATAACCATGATTTCTATTTCATCTGAGGCATCTACGTTCTTGGACGGCGCATCAACCAATATTGCGTCATCAACAAATGAAAAATTTCCTTCGAATGTACTTTCCCTGCCGTTTTTATCAGTGGCAATAATTGTATAATTAAAATCTCCTGTTTTATTGCTCGCGTAGGAGTAGGTGTATACATCCCCGTCTTTCTGCATATCATAAATGCTCCATGAAGAGCCGTCTGTAATATTCACGCTTGCAGATCTGACAGCAACGTTATCTGTTATCTTGGCGGCGATGAGTACGCTCCCTCCTGCCTGCTGGATGGCCGGGAGAGAGACAGCATCTATTTTCGGCGGTGAAGCATCATAAAATGGCGGGTTTATTGCAAGAATGAAAATGGCAAGCCATGTGAATAGGTAAAAAGATATGGAGCCAAGCCACTCTTTCTTGCCGAATTTTGAAATGTCAATATCAAAAATCTGGAAAATTTTTGCTAAAAAGCCCAAAGAACAGACGGCAAGCAGAAAGGTAAGTATCCATCTCAAACCGGGAGAGATATTCACCCATGCAAAACGGCATATTATGCCCATCACGATTCCGAATGCAAAAGCTATAAAGTATATCTTTGCCTTTCTCTTTTCTTTCTCTATGAATTTCTTCTCGTCAAACTCAGGCATTTCAAATTCATATCCCTCTTCTTTTTTGCCCTTCATTGTATAAACGGATTGACAAACTACTTAAAGAGTTTTTCCCCTCCCAAAAAATGCTCGTAACCCCTGTTCTCCATAATTTTCTCCCTTCCATCTTCAACAAGCATGACCGCCTTATTATCTATTACCTCACCTACGGCTGTCAATCTGCATCCTGTGCCCATTACGGCTTTCCTAACATCACCAAATTTATCTGGAGGCACAGTGAAAAGCAGCTCATAATCGCCGCCATAATAAAGGGCAAGTTCAATGCCATTTCCCCGAAGTTCAGCCATTTCGTGAACAGGAATACCCTCTGCATTTATTGAAAAGCCCATCCCATTTATCTCCATGAGCTGATACAGCGAGGAAGCAAGCCCATCAGAGATATCCATTGAAGCGGTCACCCCGTGCACTGAGGCAGCAGCTATTCCTTCTCTCACCCTGGGATTTACCATGAGGATTTTATCTGCAAATTCATCATTGCCGGCTTCAAGGGCTTTAAGTGCAGCACCGGCCATTCCCAGCTCGCCTGTCACGCATACCACATCTCCAGGATGACATCCTTTCCTTGGCATGAATATGCTCTTCTTTACCCTTCCGATGGCTGTGCCGCATATCGTAACCGAATTCACTTCCTTCGTATCTCCTCCTATAATTTCCGTTCCGAACTTTTTTGCGCAATCATCAGCCCCTCTGGAAAACTCTCTGATGAAATCCACATCCTCATTTGCCGGAAGGCCCACTGAGAGTGTAACGCCAACTGGAATGCCCCCCTTGGCCGCTATGTCGCTCAAATTTATCGCCACAACAAACCATCCTATCTGATAAGGCGTGGCGCCGCGAGGGAAATGCGTCTTTTCGTTCACCATATCAGTCGTTATTAAAAAAAACTCATTACCTGCATCTATGGTTGCACAATCATCAAGGTTTACACTGCCGTATAACTCAGCCATAATTTTTATCGCCTCCCGTTCACCTATGTCCTTCAATTCCATAAAAATGAATGCGAATGACAGAATATAAAATGTACTGCAATTCGTCGGCACGAAGCATCTGACAAAAACCCAAAAGTTTTATTACATGAATGTTCATCATTCCCCAATGGATGAATGGAAATCATTTCCGCTCGAAGAAGACAAAGAATATCTCAGACAGATAGTGAGCAACTACTTTTCCATATATGATACAAAAGAAGATGGCAATACATTTTATATAAATCTGCCACAGGACAACACTCTTGACGAAAAATTTGAGCAACTGCGCCTGGAGCTGAGAAAAATCGGCTTCATTCCCTTCCTGAATTATGAAGGAGGAGAATATATTCTTCACATAATAAAAAAACCGAGGCTAAATACACGCCCGAAATGGCTGAACTTGCTCCTCTTCTTCACCACAATAATAACGACAATGCTCTCTGGCTCAATACTTTTTCTTACAGAATGGAGCGTAAAATCAATGCTCCTCCCAAAGAATCTTATAAACGGTTTGATTTTCTTCTCAGTTCCCCTGATGGCAATACTCGGCATTCATGAACTGGGGCATTATTTTGTTTCGAAAAAACACAATGTGGCTGCATCTCTCCCTTTCTTTATACCAATACCACCAAATCCGGTGCTTCCGCTCGGAACTCTCGGAGCTGTCATATCAATGCGGGAGCCTATTCCAAACAGAAAAGCCCTCATCGAGATAGGTATCGCAGGCCCTATCGCAGGCTTTCTTGTTTCAATACCAGTATGCCTCATCGGGCTATTTCTGATGCAGCAGAATCCCATTTTCGCCGACCCGAGCCAGACCATGCAGCTCAATCCCCCACTTCTTTTCACCGCGCTAAGTCAATTAATTACCCTTCCAACCGTTCCTGGCAAAGATATTGTCATACACCCGACGGCATTTGCTGGCTGGGTCGGCTTGCTTGTTACAGCCATAAATTTACTTCCGGCAGGCCAGCTTGACGGAGGGCATATCGCAAGAGGCGTCCTGAGGGAGAAGCACAAGTATGCAAGTTTTGCAGCCATTGCCCTGCTTTTGCTGTCATCATTTTTTGGGGGGGGATGGCTTTTTATGGCTTTCTTCATTATATTTTTTATAGGTGCGGGGCATCCTCCTGCGCTTAATGAGTTTGTGCCTCTGGATGCAAGAACAAAAGGGCTGGCAGTTCTTGCCATAATAATATTTATAATGAGTTTTACACCCGTACCCATATCCTGAGTGCCGGGAAAAAGAAAGTTATATATAGGAGATGCGACCAATAGATATAGTATGAGCGTTGTAACTCTTGAAGACCTGGCAATGGCGATATCAAATCGTGTAAACATTGATGTTGAATCTGCAATGGGAGATGCAAATTTTGTAATGGATTTGTTTGGATTTGAGGATAGAATAATAGATAACGTCCTTGAGCCTGAAGACAGGCAGCTTTTTTACATACTTGAGGAGGAAGGAATGCTTATTACAGAGAGAGAAGAAACCACCATATACGACGGCAGAACATGGCGAACTCATTACTGGTTTATAAACAAGGAAACGATATTGAGCTACAAAGAAGAAAAGGAAAGAACAGACAAGAAAAAGAAGGAGGAAGAGAACATCGCAGAGATATACGAAGATATACCTGACGAGATGTGGTTCTCAAGATAATTATACTTCCTCTCCTGCCAGTATTCTCTTCACAATATCGCGGAAGCCCTCAAAGCCCACGGGTCTGGCAATAACTCCTTTTGCCCCGGCCTCCTTCAATTCTTTCGACCATTCTGTGCCAAAATAGGCGGTAAAACCATACACATTTGCTTTTGGATCCATTGCCATTATCCTTCTGGTTGTCTCAACTCCGTCTATGCCCGGCAATTTTAAGTCCATCACCACGACATCTGGTCTCTTTTTTTTATCCAGAAGTTCCCTGTACAAAGTCACGCCTTCCTCACCACTAAACGCCTGATATATTTCAACATCAAGAGGAGAAAGATATTCTTTTATCAGCTCCTGTATCGGTCCTTCGTCCTCAACAACAAGTACAACACTCATATTATCACTTCTATCAAGATATACACCTTATTTAAAGCATCTAAATAACAACGTATATATAAAACTATTCTTTTGTAATTAGATATTTCATACCCGAAATTGTACAATTCCAACGTGCGAAAAATCAATCCGCAAAGATCAACTCCTCTCTTCTTTCTAGTTCAACTTTGGGCGCTTTCTTGGCTTTCTGTCTTATCATCTCGTCATATGCCTCTTCACCGCCTGCTTCCTCTATTATTTTTTTACCCGCCTCTATCTGTTCCAATATACCCGCATTTATCTTATCAAATGTTCCGGGCGCTATTTTATAGGCAAGCTTCAGAAGAAAATCCATTCCATAAGGGAAAGATTCAAGATGCATCTCGGAATCTGGCACAGAATTGAGCCAGACGCCTATGGAATCCTCTCCAAATTTGGTTATCGGCATCGAAGATGCTGCCTGCCTCTCAGGAGTTGGGCCGACATCAACAACAAACCATTTTCCGTCCACATAAACTTCTCCTTCTCCGTGCAACATGAAATATCCCATGCTGTTGTACCATTTCTTCAGCAACGGATCCACCAGAAAAGTATCGTTCCATTCATCTGATAGCGTTGGTGTATAAAGTTTATATCTTGCCTTTATTCCGGCAGCCCTGCACAGAGCGACGAATACAGATATTTCGTGTATGCATGTTCCCGTTCCTCTTCTGAGTGTGTCTTCCACCCCATCCATGGGCAGCATTTCCAGTATCAACTTGCGTTTGGCAAAATTAAAGGCAGCCTCTGCGAACTCCCTGTCAGATTTTTCATAGGCACCGAGTTCATTGGCAAGGGCTATGACTTCTGGAGCATGCGAATTGCAGTAACGGGTAGGCCTCAGATATTTTTCGTTTGATTTGCAGTATTTCATTCCCTCTCTGTACTCTGGCAGCTCATATCTCCTTGGCGGCCTTACATACTTTTTCCCCGCATCATCACTGCTTCTCATTTTCTTAAATGCCCCAAAATTGGTAACGAGAATCCTAGCAATGGAAAACGTTCCTCTCATCATTGCTTTGAGGTAAGGGCCCCGCGGCAGGTACTCTTTTTCCTTAATCTCTCTTAAACTTAGCATCTACTCACTCTCCATGGTGTATTGTAACATGCATACCAACCATTCTTATGTCTTGCGTGGTTCTAATGCCCAGTATAATGTAAAGTAGGTTATAAATATTAGCCCAAGCAAATTATGTCCGCTGAACCGTAACCTTACTTCTCTTTAGCATATGTGTAGTTTATCTCCCTTTCTATGGCCCTATACAATTTTGCTCCCTGTTCCAGAATTTTTCTCTCCATAAGAACTGCTATGGCTTCCTCACCTACGATTTTTATCAACTCTTTTATCTCGTCAGGATGAGATTTTACATAATTCACTATATTTTCTATCGTCTCCTCATCAAGTGTTATTTTCATTTTAAATCCCCTTATAAATAACGTGAACAGGCTTATATTACTTTTGACGTTAAAATCGTGCTCCCCTGCCCCATAAAAATTTCATTTGTTCTGGCTATTTTCATGTTTAAACAGATGATGCCCATAATGACCGACGTTACACCAAAGGGGGAAGAAGGAGGGGAGGAAAAATGTCCCTCCTTCCTGAGAGTCATTGTAACTCAAGCAGCCCATATGTGCCCGCATCAGGGCGCTTTATAAACACATGGGCATGCCGATTGGACCCTGCTATCAAACATAAAAAGCTCCCGGGATATATAAAGGAAAAGAGGGGGAGCATAGTGATTTAAAAACCTTTCTATAAATTTTGAGGGATATGATAAGCTATTTAAGCGTGAGTGGATTCCGCCTCCCATGAACCTGATAATATTTGATTACGATGGGGTTATTGTCGATTCATTCGAAATTTTCATGGAAAATTTCATTCTTGCATGCCAAAAGGAAGGAGTGGATGAAATTGCAAACAAAGAAGATTTTTTGAAGCTGTTCGAGGGCAATATGTATGAGAGTATGATAAAAAAAGGCATGTCCAGAGAGAAAATACTTCGTGTTGTATATGCAATGAGAGATTCCATGATAAAAAATCAGGATCGTCTTAAGCTATTTGACGGAATTTCAGAAGCTATAAAAGAACTTTCTGTGAGCAACAAATTGGCTGTTGTCACCTCTAATGAAACTGCAATTGTAAAAAAATTTCTGAAGGATAGAAACATCGATTATTTCGAAGAAATCATCGGATCGGACAAGGAAGCAAGCAAAGTTAAAAAAATCAAGCGGCTGAAAGAAGAATTCTCAAGCTATGAATGTTACTACATCGGGGACACAGTTGGCGACATAATAGAAGGAAGGAGGGCGGGCGCGAAGACCGTGGCTGTGGCATGGGGCTGGCATAGCGAGAGTAAATTGAGGGAAGCATCTCCAGACTATGTTGTCCATTCTCCAAAAGAATTAGCGGATGTCTTTAGCCGCAGGTATTAGAAGGGCAAAAACAAAAATTTCAGAAGCTTAGGATGCCTCTTTACGATTTCCTTTGCCAGCCGGGAAGGATAATCAATGTCGCCATAATCATTTATTGTTTTAACGATATTGGCATCTATCGAATCAAAAATAGCATCAATTTTTTTGTCTTCCATCCTCAAAAAGAGTTTTCTAAAAAACATGCTCTTTTTCAGCTCCTTTCCAAATTCTTTCATGTATTCCCTTCTATAATCATAATTTTCTCCATCCATGAGCTTTTGAATGGATAATGCCAGAACTTTTGCCCCCGCCAATCCAGGATAAATGCCCCCTCCGGATGTTGCCTTTACCTGTGCAGCAGCATCTCCAACCAAAAAAACATTCTCCATATAAAATCTGCTTACCAGCCCCAGCGGTATAATTCCCGCATTTATTTCTCCTCTATCAACTCCCAGCATTCCCAGAAATTTCGTGAAATAATGTTTTGGACTGTACCCTTGCTCAACTCCCAGTCCTATCCTTGCTCTTTTTCCTTCAGGAATTACCCATGCAAAAAATTTGGGAGCAATACTGCTTCCCAAAAAAATTTTTACAAACTCTTCCTGCATTTTGTAGGGTACAGTTGTCTGCATTGCATATACATACTCCTTCGGCTCCGGAAAATTGAAAAGTTTTGCCACAGTGCTTGATGGACCATCTGCACCTATGAGATAATCGCAATCTATCTTCTCTTTACCTTCTATTACAATTCTCCCATCTTTTCTTTGTGCCGCCAAAACCCTCCATTTGAATTCATACTCCGCGCCTTCGGCAACAGCCATCTCTGCCATTTCCTTGTCAAACTTCTCCCTGTCAATGACAACAGCATGAGTTCTGTCTCCGCCTATAACTATTTCTTTTCCGCCAGGAGAGCGAACTTCAGCCCCGCTTATTTTGTTCACTATGACATCATTGCATGTGCCGGCAATGCCCAGAGCCCTCTCTGTGACAAGACCCGCACAGCTTACGGGTTTGCCGACCTCTGCATGCTCTTCCAGGACAACCACGCGGTGCCCTGCCGCAGCAAGAAGACGAGCTGCCATGCTGCCTGCTGGCCCGCCTCCGACTATGGCTACATCATATCGCATCAAGTTTAAGTATCCAATCCCTATTTATATATATTAAATTATATGGGCGACAAAAGTGATGAAATGATGGCTGGCATTAAAAAGAAGGACCCGCTCTCTCTACTTTCGAGATTTGTGGCAGACAAGGAAGGGAATAGAATAGGGGAGAGCATATCGATTTACAAAGACCTTCTGATAATAAAAAAGGACGGAGACTACTATGCCATCCCTCTAAAGCACGTTGAGTTGAAGGGCGAGGAGATTCATCTGAAAGGCATTGTTCAGTGGAAAAAGGCAAAGGAGCTGGCAGAGGAGTGGAAGAAAAATGTATAAGATGGCGATAGTAACAAATGATATCCCCATGTCTCCCGGAAAGTTAGCTGCCCAGGTTGCCCATGCAGCGGTTGAATGCACCCTTAAAATTCAGAAAAAGAATCCCTCCCTGTTAAAAAAGTGGATAGACGAGGGACAGAAGAAAGTGGTGCTTAAGGCAGATATTGACGAAATGGAATCAATAAGAAAGAAAGCAGATTCGATGGGATTATGCACATCACTTATCCGCGATGCCGGGCTGACCGAACTCGAGCCCGGAACTGTAACGGCTCTTGCCATAGGCCCTGCAGAAGAAGAAAAAATAGATAAGATTACGGGACAGCTCCCCCTGAAATGAAGAAGAAAATACATATTCTCGGTATAGACGATATGCCCTTTTCATTTGGCGATGAAAAAGTTGATATTGTCGGCGTTGTGATGAGGGGAAATTCATACATAGAAGGAGTGCTGCGAACCACAATAACGGTTGACGGAAAAGATGCAACTTCTGCCCTCATAAAATTAATTGCGGGCACACGCCACAGGGGGCAGCTCAGAGTGGCGATGATGGATGGCGCAACGTTGGGAGGCTTCAATGTTGTTGATGGTGAAGAGGTTTATGAAAAAACAGGATTGCCCATAATAACAGTGACAAAAGAAAAGCCCAATGAAGAAAAAATGAAAAATGCCCTGAGAAAACATTTTGATGACTGGAAAGAAAGATGGGAAATAATAAATAAAGGAGGCATGAAAAAAGTTGAGCTTGCTTATCCGCTTTACATAAAATGCTGGGGCATAAAATTTGAGGAGGCAAAAGAAGTAATAAAGTTGAGCATTGTGAGGGGAGCAATACCTGAGCCGCTCAGGATAGCGCATTTAATAGCATCTGGAATAAAAACAGGTGAGTCATGAATATCAAACCTTTTTCATTTCTTTTATGATTTCCCCAACAACTTCTATGTTTTCTTCAACTGCTGTCCCGGTAACAATCACATCTGCCCCTGCCTCAATTTTCTTTCTGGCAGTGATGCCGTCTCTTATTCCGCCGCCTATTATGAGAGGTATTGATATGTTTTCTCTCACAGCCCTTACCATCTCATCTTTTATAGGCTGATAAGGATTTGAGCCTGCATCCATGTAAAGGCAATGCATGCCCGTATATTCGGTATAGAGGGCATATTTCACCGCCTTTTCTATGTCGTCTGCCCCAATCTTATCCAGATTTGTTTTTTTCTCAACCGTTGTCGGAATGGGCGATGTACTTATGACTATGTAACCTGTGGGTATGCGCTTTATTCCAAGTTTTTTTACCACAACAGCCCCTTCAAGCTGCTCATAAAATCTGTATGAAGGATCACTTGAATTCAACAAACTCATAAAAAAGAGGTAGTCGGCATTATCTACAAGAAATTCCTTTGAGTTTGGAAAAAGTATGACCGGCACTTCCACCCTCTTTTTTATTTCAGCCACTGTTTCGTAAACCATTTCTCTCGATGAAACCGTCGTTCCTCCAACCATTATCGCATTTGTGCCGTATTTGGCACACTTCTCTGCCTTTTTTCCTGCCTCTGCCGGCGGCTGCTTGTCAGGATCTATAAGAGAAAAATGCAGTTTACCGTGTTCACTCAACCATTCCTCTATGATGTTCATTTTCCCTCTCTATTCTTGCAAATAGAGCCTCTTTTTAAAAGTTTCTGTTTTGGGCTGCCACGCTTGAAATTTGTCATTTCCCACTTTTGTGGGTATTATCATGGGGTCGTTTTTCTATGATAATCGTTCTGCTTTTTTCATTTATGGGGAGCGCCAGAACGAAACTGCCGATATGGACATACCTTAGATGATGGAGCGGACTGTATTGT
>JAGGSL010000014.1 GCA_021159125.1 Thermoplasmata archaeon | reverse complement strand
TGTGTGGTGGGTTGGGAGGTGTTGTGGTGTCTTCGTTGCAGGGATGGAGGAGCGCCGAGGGTGAATACATGCAATACCTCGGCATCTGTAAACGCCTTCGGATTTTTTTTGGCATAGGATACAAGTTCTTTAACAAGATAGGATGGCTTGCCGCATCCCGTGCCTATGAAAATTCTGTCCCCGCCATGAATGTTTTCGAAAACCCTTTCGAGATTGGTGGCAAATTTTTTGGGATATATTTTCCTCAGTTCCTCAATGCACATATAACCACATCGTTTCAGTATATTAAAATATTAGCTGTACGGATGGGCAACCACAACTTCCTTTTTATCAGGCAACAATTTGATATCGACGGCAAATGCATCCTGTTCGTTGACAACAAGGGGGTTTATCTCGAAGTTTATGCCGCATCTGCATGCTATTTCAGATACTGCCATAATTGCCCTGGTCACTCTGTCTTTATTCACTTTTATTTTTCTGTACCCATTGAATATTGGCGATATTTTAAGCTCACGAACCATTTCCTCCGCATCTTCTTTACTTACAGGAAGCATCCTGAATGAGGTGTCCATATAAACCTCCGCCATCACCCCGCCCGCCCCGCACATTATTATGTCCCCGAGCTCTTCATGATGCGTTGTCCCGACAATAAATTCGAATCCGTCTACCATGCTCTGCACTTCAACTTTTTCATTGAACTTTTCTTTCAATTTCAGGAAAGCGTTTCGCAGTTCCTCCTTATTTTTTATGTTGAGATACACGCCTCCGACATCTGTTTTGTGGTATACTTTGCTTGAATGCACTTTACATGCCACCGGAAAATTGAGTTTTATATTTTCTATCTCGCTCTCGTTTTCTATAATGCAATGCTCGGGAATTTTAATACCATATCTCCGGAGCAAGCCGGCAGGATTGCAATTGCCGTAGTGTTCCTTTCCGATTTGTACGTAGCTGCTTTTTTTAAGCCATCTGCTTCTGAAAGCAAGGGCGTTCATTGCCCTCATTGCCCTCCTTATTGTGGGATACACCAAAATGCTCTTTTTCACATCTGCCAACTTTTCTTCTTCCATTCCGTTTATGCAATAAAATACCGGCTTTTCTATCCTGCGAGACACATCTTCTATGATTGGAATGAGATTGCCATCCACTTTTGACGGATGAAACTGCAGCAGGCACAGCACCATATCCACATTACTGCAATTTCCGACTATTTCGATTGCGCTCCCATACATTTCATTTGTGACATCTGCAGTTAAATCGATGGGGTTATTGCAGGAGGCAAAGGAAGGCATAACTCTCGATAATTTGTCTACGGTTGTTTTATCAAGTTTTGCCATGCTTAATTCATTATGCCGGGATATGTAATCTGTTGCAATAACCCCAAGACCACCGGCTGATGTTATGATGGCTATTCTTCCCCCATCTGATTTTTTGTATCTGGAAAAAACCTTTGAAAAATCCACTATTTCCTCCAGGTCGTGAGCTTCCACGACTCCGTTTTGGACCATAATATCTTTCAGCAGTCCCGGAGAAATGCTGGAAATCTTGCCTGTATGGGACATAATCGCTCTGCTGGATTTTTTGTTGTTCCCTGCTTTCAACAGTATGACTGGCTTTTTTACAGATATTTCCCTGCATTTCATGAAAAATCCACGGGCATCGGAAAAGGATTCCAGGTATAAGGATATAACTTCTGTCTTTTCATCCTTTTCAAGAAAATCAAGAAATTCGTTTTCGTCCACATCTATTCTGTTTCCAAGCCCCGCAAACAGCGAAATTCCCAATCCTTCTTTTGCCATCTCCTCCATCAAAATAACCCCGATGGAGCCGCTCTGCGCCAGGAATGCAATGTTCCCGTCCAAAAATTTGATGCCGGGAATAAATACTGTATTGAGCTTTACGTGGGGCAGCAGCATTCCCACCGTGTTCGGCCCCATAATCCTGCATTTATTGCCTGCAATTTTTTTCAATTCTTCCTGCTGTTCCTCCCTCCCCGCCTCGCCAAATCCTCCTGCTATGATTATTGCAAGCTTTACTCCTTTCTCCACGCAGCTTTTCATGGCATCTATGCTTTTTTCTGCAGGAAGTGATATTATTGCCCAGTCAATTTCATCCTCTATCTCATTTATGCTTCTGTAACACTTCAGACCCTCGATTTCATCTCTAAGAGGATTTACAGGATATACATCATAGTGTTCCTTCAAATTCCTAAGAATGATATTCCCTGCCCTTCTCCTGTCTGCCGAAGCGCCAATTATTGCTATTTTTTGAGGGCTGAGCAATTCAGTAATTTTCATAGAAAAAGTTTATGCCCAGGTCTCTCAGCATTTTGAAGAATTTCTCCTGCGTTTCAGGATCATATTCTTCTATGTCCACTTCCACTCTCCCGAATTCCCCAACATATTCTTTACACATTTTTATCGTGCCCCGAATATTTGGTAACATATAAATAGTTTTGTTCCATTTATATGTAACAAATGTATTAAAATATGGTGAAAAAATGATAAAACGTAACACAACTCTGTTTAAAAGCAACAAAATACTTGACGAACTGCTGATAGATGCAAGACAGGGAATCCAAAAGATAGCTGAAAAATGCAATACCTATCGCCAGCGTGTCTGGAGGGAGATAAAAAAGATGGAGGAAAATAATACAATATGGGGTTATACTGCAGTTGTGGATGAGGAAAAGATAGGGTGGAAACTTTTTATGGTGCTCATGAAAATGAAGCCCCTGACAAAGGAGCAGGTGAAGGAGCAGATAGAACGGCACAAACAGGATGTTCCGGGAAAGCTTGCCGTTCGGCTGATAGACGCCTATTACATAAACGGCACATATGACTGGGTGGTTATTTTCGCAGCCAGGGACTGGACAACCGCAAGGAAATATTATGACAACATACGAAAGGGGTATGAAAAAACCCTCATAGAAAAACCGGAAATGGTTGACATCATTTTTTCAACAATAAGGTGGGGAAAGATAAATCCCGAGATAGAGAAGCTGTACGAATTTGTGTCTCCATAATATACATTACCTCACTGTTTTTGGCAATGAGAAGCTTGGTGAACTCTCATCCAATGCATTTTAAGTAGAAAACAAAATATATTGACGCCAAAGGGTATTGGATTGAAGCCAAAGTTAAATACCAAAATGCAATATCATTTTTAATGATGGTAAAAGTTGCTGAAAATAGAGCTGCAATAGAAGGGATAAAAATGAGGGATGAAGAAGAAATAAGAAAAGAATTGAGAAAAAGAGAAAGGATTTTTCATAGGATGAAGAATGACCCTTCATATCCTCCAGCTTCGTATGCCATGATTGAGGGTTACATTTCTGCACTGAGATGGGTTCTGGAGGAAATAAAATGAAAATAAATATGGATGATGTGGATTATATAACAGAAACAAGTGTTACCATACGGGGAAGCAGACGCCGTACAACCGTGCCAAAATATATTGTTGATAAACTCGATATTAAAGACGGGGATAAAATGCGATGGCTTCTTTTCAAAGATGGTACCGTAATGATAGTAAAGATTTATCGATAAAATGATAGAGTCATTTATAATACTGGCAGCCTTCATAGCAGCGATAATAGACACATCTCTTGGAATGTGTTACGGCACTGTTCTCACACCATTTTTGATCATATCTGGATATTCCCCACAGACAGTGGTTCCTGCTGTACTTTTGTCTCAGCTGGCTGTAGATATAGTGGGCGGTACCACACATACCAAAGTGAAAAATTTTACAAAGAAGGATGTAAAGGTTGCATTGACTGTTGCAGTTCCAGCCACCATTCTTGCAGCGCTGGGGGCTTTTGCAAACGTGAGGCTTCCAAAGACAATTACAAAAGGTTACATAGCAATACTTGTATTGGTGCTGGGAATAATCACAATCTACGGAATAAGGCTGAAGAGCTCTCCCAAAGGAATCGCCCTTATTTCCAGTGTTGCGGGATTTAACAAAGGATTTATGGGCGGCGGGTTTGGACCAGTGGTTGTATCGGGGCAAATGATATTCAACCATGATGTTAGGCCATCTATTGCAATAGGGGACATTGCCGAAATACCTGTGTGCATTGTGGGATTGCTGACCTTTGCAGTATTTTCAAAATTGTCTTTTTCAATGATTTTCCTCATTGTTTGCATTCCGGCGATAGTGGGCTCAATCATAGGCCCTCACTTAACGGCAAAAATGAGTCAAAAGAATTATGCTGAAAAAGTAATAGGAGTAGTTATGCTAACGCTCGGGTTAATAACACTAATGAGAATTCTATAGACAAATTTTATTTTCTAAAGTTATATGTAGTCCGTCACGTTTAAATATCAAAAGACAATGTGGTGAGCGAGGCGAGCATATGGAAAAGGTTGGAATTGTTGGATACGGGGCTTATGTCCCGAGGTACAGAATAAAGGCAGAGGAGATAGCAAGAGTTTGGGGGAAAAACGGAAAAAGCATATCTGCCGGTCTGGGAGTTTATGAAAAATCTGTACCGTCAATGGATGAGGATACAGCCACAATATCTGTCGAGGCAGCACGCCGCGCAATAAAGTTTTCCGGCGTTGACCCAACAGAGATAGGCGCCGTCTATGTCGGCTCGGAGTCACATCCCTATGCCGTGAAGCCGACTGCAACAATCGTCGGCGAGGCGATAGGCGCCACACCTGATATGACCGCCGCAGACTATGAATTTGCATGCAAGGCGGGAACAGCAGCAATACAGACATGCATGGGCCTTGTCAAGTCGGATATGATAAAATACGGGATGGCAATCGGCGCAGACGTATCGCAGGCTGCACCTGGCGATGCGCTCGAATATGCTGCCTCCGCTGGTGGGGCGGCTTACATCATAGGAAAAGACAATATCATTGCAGAAATAAATGAGACAGTTTCATATACCACAGACACCCCTGATTTCTGGAGGAGAGAGGGGGAGCCGTATCCGGGGCATGGAGAGCGATTTACGGGAGAGCCTGCATATTTCAAACAGGTTCTGAGCGCAACGAAAAAACTGATGGATAAAATGGGAACGAAACCATCTGATTATGATTATGTTGTTTTCCATCAGCCAAACGGCAAGTTTCCCATGAGGGCGGCAAAAAGATTGGGATTCTCAAAAGAGCAGGTGGAGGAGGGATTGCTTTGTCCCATCATAGGCAATACCTATTCTGGCTCAACTATGATAGGGCTTTCCGCAGTGCTTGATGTTGCAAAGCCAGGCGACAGGATACTTGCAACCTCATACGGCTCTGGCGCTGGCTCCGACTCATTTGATATTACTGTGACAGATAAAATAGAGGGTTATCCGAGAAATAACATAAGGAAGATGATTGAAAACAAGGTGTATGTTGATTATGCCTTGTATATGAAATATAGAGGTGAGTTCAAATGAGAGATGTTGCCATAATAGGCAGTGGAGTAACAAAATTCGGCGAGCTCTGGGAAAAGTCGCTTGCCGATCTGGTGGCTGAAGCGGGAATATCTGCAATAATGGATGCAGGGATAGACGGCACAGATATAGATGCAATGTATATCGGGGGCATGTCTGCTGGAAGATTTGTGGGGCAGGAACATCTTGGCGCTCTTGCGGCGGAGGTTTCAGGGCTCAGCGAGCTGCATATTCCATCTACAAGGGTAGAGGCAGCATGCGCTTCAGGAGGGCTTGCTCTCCATTCAGGATATCTTGCTGTCGCTTCGGGAATGTATGATACTGTCATTGTCGGCGGTGCAGAAAAAATGACAGATGTTGCAGGAAAGGAAGCAACAAACATACTTGCATCTGCAGCTGACAGAGAATGGGAGGCTTTCTTTGGCGCTACCTTCCCCGGACTTTATGCACTGCTTGCCAGATATCACATGCACAAGTACGGAACAACGCCCGAACAGCTTGCGGCAGTTGCTGTCAAGAACCACCACAACGGTTCAATGAATCCGAAGGCGCAGTACAGAAGGGAAATAACTATCGAAGACGTGCTGAACTCAACAATGGTTGCAGACCCCCTTCACCTTCTTGATTGCAGTCCCATAACAGATGGGGCAGCATCTGCAGTGATAACCTCCGTCGAAAAAGCGAAGGAATACACTGACGATATAATAAAGATAAAAGCATCTGCACAGGCATCGGACAGCATTTCCCTTGCCGGAAGAAGCAGATTTGATGCATTGCCTGCCACAATCGAAGCAGCAAAGAGGGCATACAAACAGGCAGGAATAGAGCCATCTGACATTGATTTTGCTGAAGTCCATGACTGCTTCACAATCGCAGAAATAATGGCCATCGAGGATTTGGGCTTTTTCAAAAAAGGAGAAGGCGGCAAAGCGGCAGAAGAAGGTCTCACAGCGCTGGATGGCGAAATCCCCATAAACACGTCAGGAGGTTTAAAATCAAAAGGACATCCTGTCGGGGCAACCGGAATAGCCCAGATACATGAGCTGCTTCTCCAGCTGAGAGGTAAGGCAGACAAAAGGCAAATCGAAAAAGCGGAAATAGGGCTGGCCCACAATGTTGGCGGGTCGGGAGGAACCGCTGTTATTCACATTCTGGAGGCGATATAAATGGGCATAGCAAGATATTGGAGAGAGATACCTCAGAGATATAATCTCATAGGGACAAAATGCGGCTCCTGCGGCAGGGTTTATTTCCCCCCCAAAGCCATATGCCCGGTATGCAGGAGAAAATCCATAGGAAAGATGGAGGAATACAAACTCAAGGGCACAGGAACCGTGGAGACATATACGATTATATACACGCCGCCGCCTCACTTCGAGGGCGAGGAGCCATATGCCATTGCATTAATAAAAATGGATGAAGGATGCTATCTCATGGGGGAAATAGTTGACTGCGATTTCGAGGACATCCACATAGGCATGAAAGTCGAAGCATGCTTCAGGAGGATAGAGGAAGACGGCACCAGAGGCGCAATACAGTATGGATACAAATTCAAAAAGGCAGAGTAGACAAAAAGTTTATCGTGCGCATATGTATACTTAGCTTGTGGAAGTGATAGCATGGCTGACATAAAAATACAGAATATGGTTGCATCAACTGCCATAGCGAAAGAGCTGGATTTGGATAAAATAATGAAAGCTCTTGATAACACGAAATACAATCCCGACCAGTTTCCGGGACTGGTTTATCACATAGACAAACCGAAAGTTGCATTTCTGCTTTTCAAGAGCGGAAGGGTGATATGCACAGGGGCAAAAAACATAGAGGATATAAATACAGCAATGGGAAAACTATACCCAAAATTGAAAGAACTTGGATTTGATGTTATAAAGCCAGAAGCAAACATCCAGAACATCGTTGCTTCGATCGATTTACATGTTAAGCTAAATCTGCTGGAGCTCTCATTTGCATTTGGACTTGAAAATATAGAATATGAACCCGAGATATTTCCGGGCATGGTATACCGACTTGATGAGCCGAATGTTGTATTTTTATTCTTCGGCTCAGGAAAAATAGTGTGTACCGGAGCGAAAAAGGAAGAAGACATTGAGAAGGCTGTTGAGGTAATAACAGAAGAACTGAGCAAGAGGGGCTTTCTGTGAGCACTTTGAACGCATTTGAACGCATCACACCTTTGCTCTGAGTTTTTTTATGCTTTCAAGAATGTCGGCAATCTCTTTACCAGCATCTGAAAGGAAGTATCTTTTATCCTCGTCCTGGTCTATAACTCCGTCATCTTTTAACTTCTTAAGATGGAAGCTCAATTTTGGGTTATCTTTTATGTTCAATTTCTGTGCTATTTTTGTGAAACTATATTTTTCTCCGTTCGAAAGGAGCTGAATTACCTTCCTCCTGAGATAATTCGATATGGATTCTGAGAAAAGCCCAAGGCGTATATCTGCGATAAGTTCTCTTATTTCATCTGCGTTCTCCTCGTTCATGTCTCCAAAATCCGTGTGGAATATCAACGCGCTTTTGTTTGCCAGCGATATCTTATAAAGCCATTTCAAAAAATTCCTTACCTTCTCAACGGGATTTTTTTCCATGAGATACCCTACATCCATCATCAGAACAGGCATGCTTTCCGCCATATTCTTTTCTATCTCATCTTTGACAGCCTCTATGTCTCTCGGTTCCCAGCCCTCAACCAAACTTACAATTCGCACGTTGCCTATGCCCCCCACTTTATCCGGATTTTTTGTTATGCATATCCCTTCCCTGTCTTTCACCAGTTTCTTAAATCTTTTCAGGTTATTTTCCCCTTCAAAATTCAACCTTTTCAGTTTATCAAATTTTATCTCTTCAAGTGCCGCAAGTATGCTTCCCTCAAGCTCCTCGATTGCAAATGGCTTTCTTATATAATCAAATGCCCCCAGTTTCATTGCTTCTATGGCAGTATCAACTGTTGCGTATGCAGTTATCATTATGACCGGAAGTGACTCATCCCTCTCCTTTATTTTTTTAAGCACCTCTATGCCGTCCATGCCCGGCATTTTTATGTCAAGAAAAACCAGATTTGCATCTCTTACTTTTTCCAGGCATTCCTCGCCGGATTTTGCGGTTATGACCTCATAACCATACGATTCTATTGCGGTTTTCGCAGCATCCAGTATGGAAGGGTCATCATCAACAAACATTATCTTTTCAGTCATTTTTTCCTCCTGGCAGAAGCAAATGGAACGTGGAGCCCTTGCCTACCTTGCTCTCGGCCCAAACCCTGCCTCCGTGCCCCTCAACTATGTTCTTCACTATCGGCAATCCCAGCCCCATCCCTCCGCTTTTCTTGTCCCCTGTGTAAAACGGGTCGAATATCCTCCCCATCTCATCGTCAGATATTCCCACTCCATTATCTTTTATCTTTATATGCACCTTATCACCATCCGCTCTGGCATATATTTTTATCTTTCCGCCATCAGGGGTATACTTTATTGCATTCCCTATTATATTCTTAATAGCTTTGCCCAATAAATTTCTATCCCCCTGCAAGGCGAGGGCGGGCGGCACATTGACAGATACTGACTGCTTTTTTTCATGCAAGAGCGTACTGCAGTCCTCGACAACTTCTTCGATAAAATCCTTTGCGGGAAACTTCTCTTTTCTCAACTCAAGCTCTTTGATGTCTATCGAGGGTATCTGAAGCATGTCATTTATCAAATTTGCAAGTTTATCAACATTTTTCTCCATTATATCTAGCTTTTCTTTCTGTGTTTTTGTCAGCCTCCCGAGTTTTCCTTTTTTGAAAAGTTCGACATACGTTTTTATGGATGTAAGCGGCGTTCTTAGCTCGTGGGCGACAACGTCGAGAAAGGTGGCTTTCATCTTCCCGAGTTCTGCCTCTGCAAGCTCTCTGTAAGCATCCTCAAGTTTTTTCCTCCTCTCCACAAGTTCTTCTATGAGCTTTTCTCTGCTCATCAGAGTGACCTTTTCTTCCTCAAGTATTCCTTTCGGCAGTCTTTCAACAAGCCCCTCCCCGTACAATCTTTCTTTTATGTTCGTGGGCATTTTCCTGAAATTTTCTGTTATAATTGAGTTTGTATTTTCTTCCCCTATGCTCTGCTGAACTATCGGGCGCATTTTATTGAGCACATACAGAAACTTTTCTATGATAAAGCTCAATCTGTCTTTTTCGGGATATGCCCTGTAAAGTTCTCCGATATCCATTTTTCCTTCTTTGTCTATCTTCACCCCGCTTTTACTCCTGTTTATAAGTATGGCGACTTCCATTATATCTTCTCGCCTGCATTTTCGCAGAACCGGTTCAAGCACCGTCTTGAACAGCACCATGGGAACAACCCATTCAAAAAGAAGGACATTTTTTTCCATTACCCTTCCCGTGCCGTTCCTTAGTTCGTCAACCGCCTTTTCTAAAGGCACGAAAGCAGAATACAACTCCAGAAGTCCCGAAATAAGTTCATAGAACGCTACGGAAAGTTCCTCCACTTCCATTTTCCCGACAACTTCTTCGAGAGCCCTTGTGTTCAAACGCTCATCTATACCGATGTAGCTGCCTGACAGCACCGGATATTTCTCGATTCTGCTCTCCAGCAGTTCTTTTATGCTATTTGTTCCGATGAGGGGGACTATTCTGCTGACGAAAAAGTTCGCAAGCTGCTCATAGCCCCTCAAAATCGCAACATCATCCCTCAGCAGCATTTGATATTCTTCCTCTTCACCCGATTTTATGGAAGATATCAGGTTTTTCTGGGCTATCAGCATGCCTATCTCTATCACAATCACGCTTATCGGATATACGACCACCCCCATCTTTGATATGCCCTCCGGAGACCATATCAGACTGTATGCAAATATAAATGGCACTATGGAGAACGACAGAATGAACCACAGAAGGTAAACTCTCTTATATACAGAATACACCATAAAAATAACCGCCAATATTAGAACAGAGAGAATGAGATTTATGAGAGAGAGGGTTTCCGTTATCATCTTACCGCACCTTTCCAGTCCAAGTATATCCTGATAACGCCATAGAGCATTATTGTAAATGCCACCAGTATGAGGATATAAGAAAACTCCTCCATCATGGCTATTGATTTACCAACCGCTATCCACGGCATTATGAAAAATACATAACCCATAAGAAGGAAAATGCCGCTTGTCGCAAGTATTCCGCCCCTCCTTACCTTTACAAGTTTCATCAGCCTGCTGAAGTAATAGAAGGAAAATGCCGCCAGAATTACAACTACGGAATTGAGCAGCAGCATTGCTACCTGGATTTTTTCCATAACTGCCAAAACAGAGATTGTTTTTAAATCTTTGTTGC
This sequence comes from Thermoplasmata archaeon, assembly GCA_021159125.1. GTDB lineage: Archaea > Thermoplasmatota > E2 > UBA202 > DSCA01 > VBQP01. The sequence goes on along the minus strand of JAGGSL010000014.1, from coordinate 794 downwards.
TTCACTCAAACTCGTCGAGAGCTTTTTTGACCTCCGAAACATATGTAAGTGCAGGTCCCCCGCCCATAAGTATCGCAACTGTGGACGCTTCCATTATTTCATCCTTTGTCACGCCTATCTCCAGACATTTCTTCACATGCAAAGCTATGCAGTATTTGCACCTTGCAGTTATTGCTGTTCCAAGTGCAATCAATTCTTTTGTTTTTGTATCCAAAACACCGGGTTCCAGAACATATTTCATGAAATCCTGGAAATGATTCATGCTGTTCCTGTTTTTTCTCATCAGAGCCTTCATTGCATCCTGAAATTCTTCTATACTTTTTCCCATTTCTCCCATTTATATCACTGCCGGTAATCAAAATTTTGCATTAATAGTTTTTTATCTCTGTCTTCATGAATTCCCTCAGAAGGCAGGTTGCATAGCAACCCTTCGGCAGGGAGAACGATAGTTTCAATATGGAATCACCCATTTCCCATCTTATTCTCTTTAACGGGGAAAGAATTATTCTTCTCATCCCGCCAGAAGATAGAGAAGGTATGTCATGCACCACAAACTTTTCAGGAGTGATGCCCTCCTTTTCAATCACCTTTCTTTCGATTTCACCCATTTCGCCCTCTGCAAATTCTGCATCATACCCCATAATAATGCCTGACGGGAAACAATTTCCTTTCCTGATCTGATTGTTTATTTTTTCAATATTACTTTTTTTTACTTTTATCCCCTTTCTGCTCTGAACATCTCCGTTCTCGAATGTTATTATGATATCTCCTTCCACTGCTTCATTTATCGGAAT
>JAGGSL010000021.1 GCA_021159125.1 Thermoplasmata archaeon | reverse complement strand
GGAAAATTATAAAGGTTATAAACATCAACTGCATTTTCATATAATGAGCCGTGCCATGATATGTGTGGCGATTTTTGTACTGTTGCTTGCAGGAATGCCTGCATTTGGCATAACATGCTGCCAGAATAACCAGAATTTTGTTGAAATAAAGGTGGCAGTCTATGATTCGGTTTTGAAGAATATATCGAGGGAAGCGAAAGATGCAATAGAATATTCATGGGAAGAAAACGGGATAAAGTACGAGATAGTGCCTTCGATGATAAACAGGAGTGATATAGTAAGAAGACATGTACTGACAGAAGGAAATTTTGATGTTATTCTGATACCTGGAAGCGGCCGCCCCTACTTCGATGCATACGATGTGAGATGGAGGGAAGAGGTCAAAAAATTCGTGGAAGACGGAGGCGGCTATGTCGGCATCTGCGGCGGCGCAAACCTTGCGTCCATGGGATTCAATGAGGGGCTCAGTATAAACAGCATGCTAAGCATCTCAACGCTTGGAATCGCAAATGTATATGTGAATGACCAGCAGGGAGAGGAATGGCAGTATCTGTGGAAATCGAACTGGAAGTACGGGCTTCCTCCAGTAAACGTTTACATACCTGATTCCGGCAATCCCGTAATGGAGGGATTTTATGGCACTTACAGAAGTATAAGGTATGGAGGCGGTCCGGGAATGTACCCTGCAGGCGTAAAAAACGATAAATGCGGGGAGATTGTGCCTCTCGCAATATATGCTGAGGAGCCGATGGAGGTGGCACCGATTCATCGCTGGAAATGGAGCAATGGGTGGAAGATAGCGGCAAATATAACGACAGATATAAAGGGAGAATATGCGGCAATTGCCACTATTTACGGAAACGGAAGGATAGTGCTTTTCGGTCCGCATCCGGAAAAAAAGACATTTTTCGGAGGGCATATAGAGGAATTTCCCGTAAGAAAAAACACCCGCTTCACATGGTTCATATATAACTGGAGCGACGGCATACCTTCAGATGAGAACTACAACTGGTGGATGCTCCAGCGCTCCGTTGCATGGACTGCCCATTGTCCCGTGCCTCATAAAAATGAAGGGGACAGGAAAAGCGCAGAGCCGATTTTATTCATGAGATTTTTTAAATTGAGTGCAGGATACCTGTGAATGAAAAATTTTACATCATGCGCATCTTTTATATCAAAGTTCTCCAAAAACTTTATATATTTATTCCTATATACACCTTTTGAGGTGATGAAAAATGCCAGGTGGAGATAGAACAGGACCTGAAGGTCTGGGACCAAGAACAGGAAGAGGATTGGGTTATTGCTCAGGATACAATACTCCGGGATACACAAAAGGAGCACCGAGAGGCGGCGGCGGATATGGAAGAGGATTCGGCTTTGGCAGAGGATGGGGACGCGGTTATGGAAGAGGATTCTGGGGACGCGGCAGAGGTTTCTGGCGCGGGTACTACCCATACCATGAGCCATATTACAGAGACTATGCCGTGCAGGACAAGGGAGAAGAAAAAGCCTACCTTGAAGATCTGGTCAAAAGCCTTGAAGACGAACTGAAATCCATAAAGGACAGATTGCAGCAGATATCCAGGGATGAAAAGGAGGAAGATAAGGAGTAAATCTCCTGCTTCCCAAAATTTATAACGAATTCAAAGGTGAAAACATGCCAGGCGGAGACGGAACAGGCTCAAGGTGGGGCGGCGGAGGCGGCGGTCGAGGACGCGGCGGCAGAGGAAGAGGAATGGGCGGCGGATTTGCTCAGGGCCCAGACGGAGAGTGCGTATGTCCCAATTGCGGCTACAGGGAAAAGCATAGACTGGGAACTCCGTGTTATTCCTTAAAATGCCCCAAATGCGGCACACCCATGACAAGAGCTTGAAAGGATGAAGAAGAAAGCGCAAATATAATGCAAAGGCATACAAAAGTTAATTAAGCAGACGTAATTTCAGTTCGGGTGAAAAGATGAAAATAGGTGTGCCGTCTACCGGCAGGGATTTGGATTCGGCTGTTGACCAGAGATTGGGGAGATGCCCTTACTTTTTGATAGTTGATAGCGATAACATGGAGTACGAAGTCATATCAAATGAAAGCGCAGCTGCCGCAGGAGGCGCGGGCGTGCAGACAGCCCAGACGCTTGCAAGGGCAGGCGTAGATATCGTCATATCGAGCAATGCCGGTCCTAACGCTTTCCAGACGCTGAAGGCTGCAGGAATAAAAGTTTTTACAGGAGCGAGCGGCACTGTCAGGGAAGCCATAGAGATGTATAAAAATGGGAAGTTACAGGAAATGGACGAGGCAAATGTCGGCAGCCATGCGGGAATGGGCGGCGGTGGCGGAGGGCGAGGCGGCGGAGCAGGACATGGTGGACGTGGCAGATTCTGAAAATTGATAGAAAGTCGGGCATATACCTTGCCCCATTTGAAGACGAAGAGAAACAGGAGGAAATTAAAACATGAAGGCAAATCTGGATTGCATACCATGCTTTTTGAATCAGTCGCTCGAAGCGGCACGTATGGCAACCGATGATGAAGAATTGCATGAGAGAGTGATGAAGGAAGTGATGGCGCATCTGCAGAATGTTTCGTTCAGCCGCTCCCCGCCCGAAATATCCATGGGTGTACATGATATCATAAGAAAGATAACAGGCTCAGATGACCCTTACAGAAAGGTGAAGGACAAATCAAATGAAATGGCAAAGAAATTGTATCCCGGGATGAAGGAAATGGTGAGGAATGCTGAAGAGCCGCTGCTCATGGCAATCAAGCTATCAATCGTCGGAAATGTGATTGATTTCGGAACTGCGAACAGATTCAATGTCGAGGAAATGATAGAAAAGGCGGCTGAAAAGGAATTGGGCGGAGAATATGAAGAGTTTAAAAACGCTCTCGCCACATCAAAAAGCATTCTGTATATAGCAGACAATGCGGGAGAGGTATTTTTTGATAAACTTCTGATGGAAAAACTTGCAGAAATGGGCAAGGAGATAATTTATGCCGTGAGGGCAAATCCCATAATAAACGATGCAACAAAGAAAGATGCAGAATTTGCAGGCATTGACGAATTTGCGAAAATCATAGCAGGAGATGAAGGACAGGAGAAATCATCTCCGGGAATGCTGCTTTTAAATGCTTCTCCTGATTTCATGGAATATTTTGAGAACTCTGACATGGTCATATCAAAAGGGCAGGGGAATTACGAATCATTGAGCGATGTTGGACGAAGCATTGTATTTTTGTTGATGGTGAAATGCCCGCTTGTTGCAAAAGACATTGGCATTGAGGTTGGCACTCCTGTTTTGAAGGTGAAAAAATGATTGTATCAATTGCAAGCGGAAAAGGGGGAACTGGAAAAACAACGGTTGCGACAAACCTTGCTCTCAGCATTGAAAATGCACAGCTAATAGATTTCGATGTTGAAGAGCCGAATGCAAACGTTTTTTTAAAAGCGAAAATAGAAGAGGTGGAGGAAGTAGCAGTGGACATACCTGAAATTGACGAGGAAAAATGCGACCACTGCGGAGAATGCTCGAAATTCTGCAGATATAATGCTCTCGCTGTTCTGCCGTCAAAAGTGCTCGTTTTTCCTGGCTTATGCCATTCATGCGGAGGTTGCAAACTTGTATGCCCGCGCGATGCGATAAGCTGGAAAAAAATTGGAATAGGGAAGATAGAGCACGGGATGGCTGGAGAACTGGATTTTTATCACGGCATTCTGAACATAGGAGAGATAAAGACGATACAACTTCTCAAGGCTCTCAAAAAGAAGATTGATAGAAGAAAGGAAGTCATCCTTGATTCTCCCCCTGGAACGTCATGCCCTGTCATTGAGACAATAAGCTCCTCTGACTACTGCATACTTGTTACAGAGCCCACGCCTTTCGGGCTTCATGACCTGAAATTGGCTGTTGATGTTGTTCGTACCATAGGCGTTCCTTTTGGCGTAATAATCAACAGGGATGGTGTGGGAAATGAAAAGGTGGAGGAATACTGCCACAATGAAAACATACCGATTCTCATGAAAATACCTCACAGCAGGGAAATCGCCCATCTTTATTCAGAGGGCATTGCTTTTGCAACCGAAATGGACGAATGGCGAAATAAATTCAAAGAAATGTTTCGCAGAATAAAGGAGGAGGTGGGAAAATGAAGCAGCTTACTATCATAAGCGGAAAGGGAGGTACAGGTAAAACTTCGCTCACGGCAGCATTTGCCTCTCTTGCCGATGCCGTTCTTGCGGACTGCGATGTAGATGCCTCAGACCTCCATCTCATTTTGAAGCCTGATATAAAAAAGAAGGAAATATTTCACGGAATGGAGCTCGCATCTGTTGACAAAAGCAGGTGTATAGATTGCAAAAAATGCTATGAGGCATGCAGATTCGGGGCAATAGATGAGGATATAAATATAATAAAGGAATCATGCGAGGGATGCGGGGTCTGCGAATATGTATGCCCCACAGATGCAATTAAAATGGTTGAGAGAGATTCCGGTTATTCATACATATCTGAAACACGCTTTGGGCCCATGTCGCATGCAATGCTCATGACCGCGGAGGAGGCATCTGGAGAGCTGGTTGCAGTCGTGAGAGAAAATGCAAAGAAACTTGCGGAGAAATATGAAAAGGAACTTATAATCATAGACGGGCCTCCAGGAATAGGATGCCCTGTCATTTCTTCCATAACGGGTGTTGACCTTGTTCTGATTGTGACAGAGCCAACGCTTTCTGCAATCCACGATCTGGAACGCATTCTCGAGGTTGCAAATCATTTTGATGTTCCTGCGGTGGTATGCATAAACAAATATGACATAAATGAGGAGAGAGCAGCAGATATAGAAAAATACTGCAGGGAGAGAAACGTAAAAATTGTGGGAAAACTTCCTTACGACACTGTTTTTACAGATGCAATGATTCACGAAAAAAGCGTTGTTGAATTTTCAGACGGAAAAATTTCTGAGGAAATAAAAGGCATGTGGGATGTGATAAAAAAAGAGTTGGGTCTGGCTGAGTAACGGTTGTGCAAAAAAACTACACAAACGTTATATATTGAAATTGGTATACACCCCTGATTTCCATGTTCAACTTGTATAAGAATGAGATGCAGCAGGTGAGAAAGCCTACAAATTTATGGTATAAAGAGGCAAAGAAAATAGATATGGCAGTGAGCACGCTGCTCGGTCCTTACGGAATGTACAAGATGACTGAAAGCGGGGAGATACTGAGCAACGGCAAGGATGTGGTAGACAGCATAGAGCTGGGACCGATGGCAGAACCCATTCTGGATGCCGTAAGCAAACAGTATGAGGAGTTTGGCGACGGCACGGTGTCTCTTGCCCTCATTCTTTCAAGGCTCATATCGAAGGCGTATGAGCTCTCAAAGGGCGGAATGCCCATGCCCACTATTTTGTCCGGCTACAAAAAGGCAATGGAGATAGCAGCAGAAGTGGTAAAAGAGGAAACCAGAAAAATTGAAAGGGGAGATATAAAAGCTTTAGAGGAAGTGATAAAGCATTCTGTGGCTGGCTCTGTTGCAGATGATGAGCCCATCCGTTCGGTGATAAGAGATGCCATACTCTTTCTGAAAGAACCGAAGGAAAAGGACATAGCAATACTCACTGAAGGAGGAGAGGAGGGAGCGGAAGTCATAATAGGTCTGAAGCTTGACTACAACAGGGTGAGAGACGACATGCCAGAGAAAGTTTATGATGCAAAAATAGCCATAGTTGACAAAATTGCCCCGAAAAAGACGAATTTTGATATCAAAATAGATATAACAGGAAGGAAAGCATACAGGGCACTTTCAGAAATGGAAAGGAATCAACTGAGAGAATTTGTTAACAAACTGGTTGAAATGGATGTTAAAGCAATCTTTTCAAAGGAGGAGATAGACCCGAGGGCTGCAGAGATGATGGCAAAAAAAGGAATTATGGGGTTTGAAAAGATAAATGAAGGAGATATGAAAACAATATCTGAAAGCACAGGGGCAAGCAAGGTGAACATGCTCGGCATAAGTGAAAAAGACCTGGGATTCATAGGGATAATAGACGATTCGAAGGAGGAAGGATGCGTCGGCGGAGTGTGCAGGACGTGAGGTGATAAAATGGTGCTGTTGAATGATGTTAAAAACGCGAATAAAACGACAATTATTGTCCATGGAGTCGGAAATAACCAGCAGAATGAAATGGAGCAGCAGATAAGGAAAGCGGTTAAAAACGTATTAAATGCGCTCGAATCAGGGGCTGTTCCGGGTTATGGTACAATTTACATGATGATTGCAAATAAAATAAGGAAGGCTGCAATATCCGCAAAAGGGAAGGAAGCAATTGCAATGCAGGGAGTAGCTGACGTTATGGAAAGCATATACAGAACTCTTGCAGAAAATTCCGGCAACGATGCAATAGATGCCGTCATCATGGCTAAAAAATTAATGGCTGAGGGAAAACTGGATGCAAAGCCTGTAATTCCTGCAGAGCAATTCCTCTCAATAATAAAGCGCTCGGGAGAATCTGCGATTTCTATGCTAAGAACAGATGAGGTATTGAGCGCAAAGCCCCTTGGCGAGGATGGATTCAGCACAGGAAGTTCGAAAGTTGTGATATATACCTCGGAAGGATGCCCCTGGTGTGCCAGGACGAAGCAGTATTTGAAATCAAAAGGTGTTTCATTCAAAGAAATAAATGTATCAAAAAATCCGGCTGCGATACAGGACATGATACGAGTTTCAGGGCAGACAGGAACTCCCGTAACAGTAATAAAGGGTCAGGCTGTTGTTGGATTTGACACTGCAAGGCTTGATGCTTTGCTGGGTTAAAGCATCTGCCCTGCCAACTGATGAAAATGAAAAACAGCCAAGCAAAAAATTACCTGAAATTCTATGAAAAAAGTCCCGGAAGGGAAATATTCAGAAAAGAGCTGAAAATCATAGAAAGCAGGCTTGGGGACTGCAAGCATTTGCTGAGCGTTGGATGCGGGCCTGCCGTTTTTGAAGGAAAGCTAAAAGCCCTGCATGATGAAATGGAGATAGTCGGGCTCGATGCATCGCGGGAAATGCTCGAACTGGCGCCGGAATCAATCGATAGGGTTTATGGTGATGGGCAAAGCATGAACTTCAACGACGAAACATTCGATTGCATACTTTACCTCACATCTCTGGAATTCATAGACGACTACAAAAAAGCAATAAAAGAGAGCGAGCGCGTTATAAAACGCAACGGAAAAATTCTCGTCATGATGCTCAACCCTGCATCTGATTATTTTGCGGAAAAATATTCGAACAAGGATTCATACATACGGAAAAACATAAAGCATAAGGACGTGAAAGCCATCAGGGATTACATTGCCTCCCGCTTCTCTATAAAAAGCGAGGGTTACTATCTCGGAATAAAAGACGGAAAGGTTTATGACACTTCAGACCCGAAAGAGGCAAGCCTTTACGTGGTGGAAGCGATAAAAAATGAATGATGAAATAGCATTTGGGCCAGTGCCCTCGAGGCGGCTGGGCCGCAGCATGGGAATAAACAACATTCCTCCCAAAATATGCACTTATTCATGCATATACTGCCAGCTCGGAAGGACTCTGAAAATGCAGGTGGAAAGAGAAAAATTTTATGACACAGATAGAGTAATTGAAGAGGTAAAGAGGAAGGTGAAAGAGGCAGAAAATGCAGGAGAGCATATAGATTACCTCACTTTTGTGCCTGACGGGGAGCCGACTCTTGATATCAACCTCGGGAAGGAGATAGAAGGGCTGAAGCAATTGGGGATAAAAATAGCCGTGATAACCAATGCTTCCCTGATATGGCGGGAAGACGTGAGAAACGAGCTATACAAAGCCGACTGGGTTTCGCTGAAAGTTGATGCTGCCAGCAAGGACATATGGCGCAGGGTGGACAGACCGCACGGAAAACTTAGCCTTGATGAAATATTGGAAGGCATGCAAATTTTTTCGCGAAATTTTGAAGGAGAGTTGGCCACAGAGACAATGCTCATTGACGGGGTCAACGATGGATATGAAGAGATAGAAAACATTGCATCTTTCGTACATGGGTTAAGCCCCAGAAAGAGTTACATTTCAATTCCTACGAGACCGCCTGCAGAAAATATCAAGCCTGCATCTGAAGAGAAAATAAATGCTGCATTTCAGATTTTTAAGGGAAAGAAAATAAATGTGGAATATCTCATTGGATATGAAGGAAATGCCTTTGCATTTACAGGAAATGTTGAAGAGGATCTGCTTGGCATAATGTCCGTCCATCCCATGAGGGAGAATGCCGTAAAAGAGTTTCTGGAAAAAGCAAAAGCTGGCTGGGATGTTGTCGAAAAGTTGCTGAAAGAAAATAAGCTCATTGAGACGGAATATCAGGGAAACAAATTTTATATGAGGAAGTTATCCAGTAAGTATTGAATGGATACAATGGATGAGAAAATAAAAAAGAGAATTGCTACTTCCTTCTTTAAAACCATAAGAAGTTTCGGAGTGATGCTCCCGATGCTTGCCGGCATTATTTTAATGCTGGGATTGTTCAAAGTTTATGTAACGCCTGAGATGATTAAATCTGTTTTTTCGGGGCAGCCGCTTCAGGATGCGCTGCTTGGTTCCGTAATAGGAAGCATTTCTACGGGCAACCCAATAACCAGTTACATAATAGGGAAAGGGCTGGTGGATGACGGAATAAGTCTGTTTGCAGTAACCTCATTTATTGTGGCGTGGGTGACCGTCGGGATGGTCCAGTTGCCCGCTGAAGCAGCTTTGTTGGGGAAGAAATTTGCTCTTGCCAGAAATGGGCTGAGTTTCATTCTGGCGATTCTTGTAGCGCTGGCAACCGTTATGACAATCGGGGTGATAAACTGAAGGAAAAAAAGCAGAGTAACAAAACATTGCAGTACGGATTGTATTTCCTTGTTTTTATCATTGCGTTGTACGGCATTTTGTTTTTCTTTGATAATGAGAGGATATACAGGGCGCTTCAGATAAGCCAGGATATATTTATCCAGATTCTTCCTGTGCTTGCAATGGTAATATTGCTTATGTGGATTTCAAATTATTTATTGAAACCCAGCACAGTATCAAAACATCTAGGGAAGGAATCCGGAATAAAAGGATGGATTCTGGCCGTATCATTCGGAATAATAAGCCACGGCTCGATATACGTCTGGTATCCTCTGCTGAAAAATCTGAGAGAGCAGGGAATGAGAGACGGGCTTATTGCCGTTTTTCTTTACAACAGGGCTGTGAAAATTCCTTTGCTTCCCCTGATGATTTATTACTTCGGCGCCGCTTTTGTCGCTGCCCTGACTTTTTACACCATTCTCGCCTCTGTTGTGGAGGGAAAATTGATAGAGTTGATAGAATCATGCAGAGCAGTCGAATGATTATTCCAGTTTCACCGCAGTGCCGTATGCAAGAATTTCTGCAGCTCCCCCCATGACTGCCGAGGTCATAAAACGCACGTTTATGACAGCATCTGCCCCGAGCTTTTCAGCCTTATCCACCATTCTCTGCAATGCTATCTCCCTTGCCTCGCTGAGCATTTCGGTGTATTCTTTTATTTCTCCGCCCACGAGCTGCCGAAAGCCAGCAACTATGTCTTTTCCGATATTCTTTGCCTGTATGGTGTTTCCTCTTACAAGCCCCAACGTTTCCTTTATTTCCTTTCCCGGAATGAAATCTGTATTTACTATTATCATGGTTCCAGATCCTCCTTCTTTATTTTTTTCTCTTCCCCGCTCTTTCTATCCATTGCAGTTGCAATGAGCAATACAACAATGCCGAAAAGAATCGCCAGCGATGATATAAGAATGACAGGGTCTATGCTGGTCACGTTCTCCAGTGCTTTGTAAATGCCGTAAGCAATGAGCAGGAATATGCCACCACCAAGAAATGCCAGCCCGACCAACTTTGCAGTATCCATGTTTTCTTTAATAATGCATCTCATATTTAGATTTGTTTATTTTAAAATGGTATAATGCTTCTTCCGATTATTGAAACAAACCACTCGTTTATTTTTTCAAGAAATGTTAGCATGCCATGATATTTTGGCATTGTTACCTGCAGGGTGCCCCAGTCGCTCCACTCCCAGTATATGTCCATGACTCTTGCCTTTACAACGTAATCGCCCGATTTCTCCCATGTATGTGAAACCTGCAGGGTTGTGCCCGGCAGCCATGGAGGGTCTCTGCAGCCGCATTCATACAGTGATAAATTGCCGTTGCCGAAATCAACCTCAAGTTTTGTCATATGGTCTCCGTCAGGGTCGTTGAGAGTTATGTTATATGTATATTCAACTCCGATTTTGCCGGATGTTGGCCCTGTTATCACAGGAGGGTCTGGCGGATTGTTGTAAGTGCTGCCAGCATCTGCCGTCAGCATCATCCCAGATGAAACAGCAACAGCCCCCAATAAAAATACCACCAAAAATGCAAACATGCGCTTAAGTTCCATATTATACTTATTCCATGATAGTATTTAATGTTAACTATTGTTAAGAAAATGGCAACATTATGTTTGACTGCCCCTTTCTCAGGGTCAAAATGGTATAACTTAAACCAAAATCAGATATTAATTTTAGTTTTATGAATTTCGTCACGATCTCCTTTCATTTGCTGAAATCTCCATAACGCATATTCAATTTGTCTACAAGTTTTAATGCCTAATTCCTTCTTCCATTTTCTCAAGAGATGTAACTCTGCTTTATACCATTCCAGGTCATTACTTTTCTTTTCTGGTTCTTTGAAACCTTCGCATTCTGGCAAAATTTTCTGCATTCTAATATCATATGTCCCGTAATCCATTGGGTTCCAAGCAGTTAATATATAGCTTGCAACTGGAATACCTACTCCCTCTAATTCCGTCAATGTTAATATAATGTCATCAAGCTTTTTTTGTTCGAAAGCCTTACGTGTAATATTTTCAACATCTTTAGGTTTGTTTTTTAGATAATGGGGTTTTGGTCGCGGCGATTTACAAAGTGCAAGCTTTAAAAATTCTTCAAGTGTTAAATATCCTCTGTCTCTAAAGGCTTTGATATCTTCAAATGGCTGTTCCTTCCCTATTTTTGGAGCTACGAATTTAACAAATTCTTTGGGCTTCATATCGATTTCTGTATACTCCTTCCATTTTATTTCCGGTTTCATCTTATCTCCCAAAGTAAATATGGGGGCAATTTTATATTTTCTCAACAAACTTCTCAAAGAATTGAGGATACGTCATCATAGGTGTATAGTTCAGTATATATCTTAAATCTCTTCTCTCTATCTGTATTTCTTCATATGGAGTAATAATTGGTCGGAGATTCACCATTTTAAGATACAAACGGCTTGTAAGGTAGCAATCGTTTTTGTTGTACTTTATAATCCTACTAATGAATCCCCTTCTATATCCTTTCCTTTTAGTACGCCAAGGTAATTTTTCTTGATTAAAATTGCATTTTGCTAAATCGTTTAGTTGATACATCTTATGAATTTTGCTTTTCCATCTCAAGAAAAGACAAATATCAAAAGTTTTTTTTATCACCCTTTCTAAATTTATCTCTTTTGCAAGTAATGGATAATCTGTTCCGAGAATACCGAAACCTACAATTACTCCATCAAAATTCTTTAGATAGTTTTCAAGTTCCTTAAAATCTTCCCCTTTGTGAAAATTCATCCCCCATACATAATCTCTCTTGCGCAGGAAAGGAGAAGAATAGAAAAAATATTTGAATTCCTTCCCATCATTCTCCATTATCCCTACTATCCCTGCTGGTGGATATTCTTTTAATTCTATATC
>JAGGSL010000009.1 GCA_021159125.1 Thermoplasmata archaeon | reverse complement strand
GGCACGGCTCATTATATGAAAATGCAGTTGATGTTTATAACCTTTATAATTTTCCTGCGGTCGATACTGGTCAGACGTCTGAAACTCTCTCCTTGTGAGGATGGCTTTCACTCTTCAAAATATATTCGAAATATGGTGTGGCCTTGTCTGATGGACAAACCTCAGCTTCAGAACACTGATTATTATCGAAAATTGCAGTGCCTTTTACAATGAAAAAGCAATAAGAATTGCTGACAATAAAAATATATCAATTCGCTACTGCAATATTTTTTACAATGAAAAAGGATTTGACCTTTGGAAGTCCGAAGCCACTATCAATTGCAACAACATCATTGACAATAAAATAGGTATTGAATCTTATTATTCATTTTGTAACGCCCGCTACAATTACTGGGGCAGCAAGTGGGGGCCAAGTCATCTTATTCACATAAGGGGAGACAAAATTGTAAATATTCTAGGGAAAGTATTTTATTTCCCATGGCTTATAAACAAACACGAATAAGTTGGAGATTGTTACAGCCTTGATTTTTTATTACGGCGGGAATATTTCTTGGTTTATTAAGTTATCAAGTCTTCCATAAATCATTTCTTGAAATGACAGGAATAAGCTCGAGTATTGCTGATATCTTAATTATCATGGTGAATTGTATTGGTCATGTTTATTATGAATTATGGTTAATTCCTCCTTTTTAATCTACCAATAAGAAGAGATGCCAATTCGGTAAATAGGCTGATGAAAAGCAGCAGAATCCCAAACGAGAATAACATTTCCATATAGAGGCCAGCAAATGAAAGAACAATGCCAGCGAATGCAAATAAAAAGGCAATATAATCGATAATGTTCGCCTTTGGGGGTTTTGTTGAGCCGTAGCTTCTTCCAAATCCCTTCCAACCGACCTTCCAGCCTATTATATCTCCTTCATATGCTTTCTTATCCCTTTCTTTCATGACATTTAAATGCAATGGGACTTTATATGCCTGTTTGTGGGATAAAGGAGAGCAGATGTTGTTTATATTTCCAATAAATTTTCCTATTTTCCCAGATATTCAGCCACCCTTTCAAATCCTTCCTTTATGACTTCGACATTCTCCACATGTGGCCCGTAACTTATTCTGACGCCCCTTTCCAGCGTCGAGCCGAATCCCTTGCCGGGGATGAAAAGCACGCCTGTATTTTTCAATACCCTTTTCACAAATTCATCTCCGTCCTCATCAACCTTCATTAGCGTGTATAGTCCTCCCTGAGGAACAAGGCAGGGCATTCCAAGGTGCTCGTCTATTGCCTTCACGGTCACATCTGCCGCTCTTTTGTATGCCGCCCTGCTGTCATCCAGATACTTTTTCAAAGAGCCGTCCTGTAATGCCTGCTCCAGATATTCTGTCATAGCCATCTGATGGAGCGTGTCGGGGCAGAGTATGGAGCATTGCTGGGTTCTTTCCATGCCGTCAATGACATCTGGATGCGCCTCGACCCATCCAAGCCGCCGCCCCAGCCCCCTGCACCACTTTGAATTAGAGTGGATGGTTACCAGATATGGGTAATCATTGGGACTCCATGAGAAATAGGCTGGCGGTCTGTCAAAGCACTGTGTTTTGTATGCATGGTCAATGACCAGAAAAATATGCTTCTCCTCGCATATGTCCATAAAAGCTTTCACCACTTCGTGAGGAATAATCTGTGATGACGGGTTATCCGGCGAGGGGAAAATAACGATTTTCGGCTTCTCTCTCCCCACAATTTCTTTGAAATTCTCTACCAGCTCATTCTTTGAAGGAATATACTCCCAGCTTTCCGGCTCAAGAACAGGAAGGCGCACAATCCTGCTTTCCCGAAGCGCCATCTCGACCTGCCCTTCATAGTTCGCATAGGTGGGGTCAAGCATGAGCACATTGTCCCCTGAATTTGCAAGCGTGATGAAAATATCGTGGGTGAGCTGAGTGGATGCTGCCCCTATAATTACATTTTCCTCCTGCAGGTCTATCCCGAAAAGTTCCTTTTCCATGGATGCTATTGCCTTTCTCGCTTCCGGAAATCCGAGGGTTGGGCTGTATTTTCCCGCATCATGAAATCTCTCCCTGTCAGAACATATCTCTGCATACTTCTGCCTGAAAAGTTCAGGAGCGTGGTGCCCCACCCATCCTCCTCCGTATGAAATAACTTCATCGGGGTCGAGCCCCATGTTTATTATGTTTTTGTTGCTCGCCATCTTCATTATCTGGCGTATGGGCGATGGCTTTCCCATCATGTCCTTCAACAGGTCGGAAAGTTCGGGCATGGGATGGGTATCTGATTATGAAATATAACCTTTTTCCGCTATTATTTCCTCAATCTTCTTTTTATATTCGTCCGCCAGCCTGCCCGCCATTTCTTTTTCCTTGCTCTCTGCATATATTCTTATTATGGGCTCTGTGCCTGAAGGGCGGACAAGCACCCAGCCATTCTCCATGTAAATTTTCGCTCCATCTGTTAGATCTACATTGCCCTCCTCATTTTTCACAAATGCTTCCATAACCTCTTTCTTCTTTTCATTGCTGCATTTCACTTTTGTCTTTGCAAGATGGTATTCCGGAATCTCCGCCACAAGCTCAGAGAGTTTTTTGCCCCTTACGGCCATAATCTCCAGAATTGCCGCAGATGCCATGCCTCCGTCTCTGCAGTACTGGTGTTCCGGAAATATCAGCCCTCCGTTCTCTTCTCCGCCGAAGGTCGCCCCGACCTCAATCATCTTTCTTGCAACAATTGGCGAGCCAACTTTTGTGTAGACAACTCTGCCGCCCTTTTTTCTTACAAATTCCTCGACGCAGCTTGAAGTGGACACAGGAGTGACAATAACTCCTCCTTTCTTTTCGGCCATATATCCGGATACTATTGCAAGTGTTTTGTCCCCGTAGATGTATTCCCCTCTTTCGTCAATAAATATCGCCCGGTCAGCATCTCCGTCATACGCTATGCCTATGTCTGCCCCGCATTCCTTCACCATTCTCATCAAATCAGAGACGTTTTCCTTTATGGGCTCTGCATTTCTTCCGGGAAATCTCCCATCTGGCTGGCTGTTCAGCGTTATAACCTTGCATCCCAATCTTGACATGATATACGGCTCAACATGGCTGCCTGCCCCGTTTCCGCAGTCCAGCACGACCGTGAAGCCCTTCTCTCTTATTTTGTTTGCATCTACCCTTCCTACAACTGCATTGATATATTCTTCAGTTGCATCTATTTTGTGCAGCTTTCCTATTTCATTCCATTTCGCTGCCGCCCATTTTTCGTTGAAATAAATGTCCTCTATTTTATCCTCCTTATCCTTCCCCAGTTCCGTGCCATCTTCGTCAATGACCTTTATCCCGTTGAATTCAGGAGGATTGTGGGAAGCGGTTATTATGACCCCCGCTTTCTTATCGCTTTTTTTTACATAATACTGCAAAGCCGGAGACGGAAGCATTCCGGCATCGAAAACATTGCATCCCGTGGAAAGCAAGCCTGCTATGGCGGCATTTTTAAGCAACTCATTTGACGTTCTTGTATCTGTTCCTATAGCAATATCCCCTCCAAAAAAAGTTCCTATTGATTTGCCGAGTTTCAGGGCAAGCTCAGCATTCATGTCTTCATTTGTTACTCCTCTCACTCCATTTGTTCCAAACAGACGGGACATGATTGAGTAATGCAGCAAATTATAAAAAATTAGTCATCTTTTAGGGCATTTCCTATCTGCTTTTCGGGATAGCCTTCTGGCACGGGTTTACTCCACACTTTCTCACCTTCTATTTTTGTCCCATCCTTTATTTCCTCCCCGTCACCGATGATGGAATCTCTGAGGATAACGTTATCCCCGATTGTGCAATCCGAGCCGACTATGCAGTTCTCTATAATTGCATTTATCCCGATGTTGCAGTTCTCGTATATGACGGACGAGAAAACCCTGCTTTTCTTCCCTATTTTCGTTCCATTTCCCACGCAGCTTTCCTCCAGCCTTCCTTTAATATCGCAGTTTTCTCCCGCCAGATAGTTCAACCTGTTTCTCTCCAGAAGTATTTTATTTACTTCTATGTAACTGCTCGGTCTGCCCACATCTATCCAGAAACCGTTGAAAGTATAACCGTAAAAACGTTTCCCTTCTCCTATTATTTTCGGAAAGATTTCCTTCTCCATTGAAACCAGCCGCCCTTTTTCTATGTAATCCAGTATTTCAGGCTCAAGGCAGTATGCCCCTGCATTTATGAGATTTGAAGGTGCCTCCTCCTTCCTGGGCTTTTCTACAAAATTTGTTATTCTGCCGTCGGGCTTGATGGCCACGACTCCAAATTCCCATACATTTTTTACAGGCCAGAGGGATATTGTCGCCGTCGCTTTGTTTTTTTTGTGGAACTGTATGAATTTTCTGATATTCAGAGAGGAGATGATGTCCCCGTTCAGAACCATGAATGTTCCGTCTATGTAATCTTCTGCGTATTTCGTGGCGCCCCCTGTCCCCAATGGCTCTGGCTCCCTGTTTATTTTTATGTCTATGCCTTCCTTTTTGAAATAGTCATTTATCTGCTCTGTTCTATAATTTGTGGCAAGTATTATTTCTGTTTCCTGAGGCAAGGAATCTATAAGATGATGGAGCATCGGTTTGTTTAAAATGGGCAGCATCGGCTTTGCCCTCGTATATGTGAGCGGCGCAAGTCGTGTGCCGAATCCCCCTGCAAGTATCACCGCCTGCATGATGATAAATGCTAACCGCTCTTAAATCTTTATCTTTTCGGCTGCGAAATTTTTATATAGTAGGGGTGATTGCCTGCTCATGGCTTTGATAAGTGATGAGGATCAGGAATACCTGAAAAAAGAATTTGAAGGGCAGCTTGAAGATAAGGTGACACTGGTTATGTTCACCCAGCATGACCACGAATGCAGGTTCTGCCAGGAAACGAGGGAGATAGTTGAGACGCTTGCCACTCTCAGCGATAAGATAGAGGCAGAGATTTACCATTTTCTGGATGACAAGGAAAAAGCAGAGGAATACGGTATAGATAAGATTCCCGCAATTTCAATAATAGGAAAGAAGGACTATGGCGTTAAATTTTACGGCATTCCTTCCGGCTACGAGTTCACAACCCTTATTCATGACATAATTGAGGTTTCGAAGGGAGAAACATCTCTAAGCAAGGAATCAAAGGAAGAGATAGCAAAGATAGATAAACCAATGCATATCCAGGTTTTTGTAACCCCGACATGCCCTTATTGTCCTTCGGCAGTCCATCTTGCACATCAGGCGGCGATTGAGAATGACAACATAAAGGCAGACATGGTCGAGGCAGTGGAATTCCCGCAGCTTTCCCAGAAATACAATGTGAGCGGTGTTCCGAAGACAGTGATAAACGACAAATATGAGTTCGTGGGAGCACTTCCGGAAGAGGCATTTGTTCAGGAGTTGAAAGCAGCGATACAGAAATAGTTATATAAAAAAGAGAGTTAAATAATGCATGAAAGACATTATTTCGCTCTACGAATACAAAAAGATAGATATTTCGAACTCGCTTGTAGTCATCGGCTTTCCCACTGTGGGCGTTGTGGGCACGATAGCATCCCGCTTTATAATAGATGCTCTCAAGCTCGACATAATAGGCGCATTTTCATCTGACTTCTTTTATCCTGTAACAGTTGTATCAAAAGGAAGGCCTCTCCCACCTGTGAGGATATATGGCGGAAACAAAAAATGCGGCATCGATGGCGGGTGTGACCAGATTGTCATCATAACATCTGAATTTTTCCCTCCGATGAATGTTATGCGGCCTCTTGCAAACAAAATACTGGAATGGTGCGAGAATCGAAACTGCTCTTCAATTGTTACAATAGAAGGATTTAACATGGCTAACGGCAGCAAGGAGGTGCCGCTGTTCGGAGTCGCGAGCACAAAAGAAGGAAGGGAATTTTTGAAGAAGCAGCAGGTGGAGCTGATGGAAGAGGGCATGGTGAGCGGCATTTCCGGAGTTTTGCTTTATGAGGGGGAAATCAAAAAAGTTAATTCGATGTGCCTTCTTGCAGGCGTCCATTCCGATTTTCCGGATGCAAGGGCAGCGGCAAAAGTTCTGGAAGTTGTAAACAAAATGATTCCCGAGATAGAGATAGACCCGGAGCCGCTTTACGAGGAGGCGGGCAAGATAGAGGAGGAGATAGAGAAGCATATGCAGAAAGCAAAGCCAAGGCAATCTTTCATTCAGACAAGTCCGATGTACGGATAAACCAATTATGGTTTAAATCCATAAAAAAAATAGAAAAATATATTTAAACGCAGGGGTTACTTATCTTATGAAACAAATAAATAAATTTGTTATGTTTGGGCTGGCATTGTTTCTTTTTGCTGGTTTGGCAGGCGGCATGGCATCGGCTGCTGTTGATAATGGAAATGATACTGCAGATATCCCGTGGGAATTTGGAGGATTGTTTGCAGGCGCCCTGTGTTTCTTCTGGGTAGTGATGTTCATCATATGGATTGCTATCGGTGTATGGATGTACAGGGATGCAGAGAAGAGGGGAAAGAGCGGCGCGCTATGGCTTATCATCGGGTTGCTGTTCGGAATCATCGGTTTGATAATATGGCTTATAGTGAGGCCACCTGAACCGTCATTCTATGAGAAAAAGGCGGCTGGTGAAGAAAAGAAGGATAGAATCTGCCCGAGCTGCGGCAGGAGCATTCCTTTTGATGCAAAGGTCTGTCCTTACTGCGGCAAGAACTTCGAGGAGTAATCACACCAAATTTATTTAACTCCTCCCTCATTCAGCATGCAATGGACGAATGGGACAGCGATGAGGTCATTTCCACAGCAAAGAAGCTTTCCTCATATCGGTTATGCGATTCATGCCTGGGCAGGCAGTTTGCAACCGTAAGCCATGGAATGAGCAACGAGGAAAGGGGAGCAATAATACGACAATCGCTGGGGCTGGAAAAGGTGGAAGTGGAAGAATGCTGGCTCTGCGGCGGGATGATGGGCGAGCTGAGAAAATTCAGTGAAATGGTTGTGGAGGCAATGGAAGGATATGAGTACGAAACATTTCTTGTGGGCAGCAGGGTGGAGAAGGAAATTCTTGTTAAAGAAGGGGAACTTCTGTCCCTCTCGGAATATGGAGAAAGCATAAAAAGGGAGATAAACAGGGAAGTCGGAAAACTTGTTTCTGCCTCCACAGGAAAAGAAGTTGATTTTATCCGTCCTCACATAACTGCCATAATAAACACGCAATATGATGATGTTGAGTTAGATATCCGCCCCCTTTACATATACGGCAGGTACAGAAAACTGATAAGGGGCATCCCTCAAACAAAATGGCCCTGCAGAAAATGCAAGGGAAAAGGATGCGATTATTGCCACGGCACCGGAAAGATGTATGAAGAGAGCGTTGAGGAAATAATCGCGGAAAGGGCTGTTGAAATTGTAGAAGGAAAAGAAGAATATTTCCACGGCGCAGGCCGTGAGGACATAGATGTTCTGATGCTCGGAAACGGAAGGCCATTCATCCTCGAAATAAGGGAGCCGAGAAGGAGAAAAATAGATTTGTCTGATTTGCAGAAAGAGATAAATTCCTTCGGGAAGGGAAAAGTCGAGGTTTCAGGGCTAAGATTTGCAGAAAAAGGGGAGATAGAGAAGTTAAAAGCCATGAAAGCAAACAAAACTTATCGCGTTGTTGTATCATTCGATGAAAAGGGAAAAATTAATGAAGCAGTTAATGCATTAAGGGGTTGCTATATAGCACAGAGAACGCCGCTTAGGGTAGTTCATAGAAGAGCGGATAAGATACGAGAGAGGAAGATACTGGATATCCGGATAGAGGAAGAAGGAAGCAATGAAGCGGTACTGGTGGTGAAGGCAGAGTCCGGTACGTATATAAAAGAGCTGATGACAGGCGATGGCGGCAGAACAAAGCCGTCGCTGAGCGAGCTGGCGGGTTGTGCTATTGAAGTAAAAAAGCTGGATGTAATAAATATTGGTGATGAAGATGGTGAGAAGGTCGAGAGGAATTAGAAGCAAAACAAGACAGATGCTGAAAAGGAAGCCGAGGGAAAGGGGAATGAGCCCCATTACAAGAGCCCTGCAGGAGTTCGAGAAAGGCGAGAAGGTTTCCATAGTTGTTGACCCGTCTGTGCACAAGGGTATGCCCCACAGGAGATTCCAGGGAAAGACAGGGGATATAGAAGACAGGAGAGGGGACGCATATGTTGTGAAGGTAAAGGTTGGTAATGCAATGAAAAGTGTGATCGTTAGACCTGAACATCTGAGAAAGGTGTAAAATGAAAATAGTTTCTCTATCAGAAGTAAAGAATATGCTCACCGAGCTCAGTAAGGAGAGGGAAGAGCTCACAAGAGAACAAAAAATAGCTCTGGAGCACAGCGAAAAAGTGGTTCAGCTGCCTGTGAGCAAAACGAAAAAGCTGATAAAGGAACTGCAGACCATTGAGAAGTTAAACAAAAAGCAAGCTCACAAAATAGCAGACCTCCTCCCGAAAGACGAAGAGGATATAATGGCGATTTTTTCCAAGGAGACGTTTGTCCCCTCGAAAGAAGATATAAAAAAGATCCTTGAAATAGTTAGGGAGTATATTTGAGGTATATTATGGAGGATTATGTTTATATCCTGGATTATTTGGCAATGGGAAAACCGGGATATAGGAAGGAAGCGATAGCATACGGCATAGGAGAGGACCAGTTCACCTTGCTGGAGTTATTGCCCAAAAAAAATGTACCTATTACAATAGGCGAGAGAGTATATGTCGGGAAAGACAAAGAAAAAAGAGACAAGATAGCAAAAGTGAAGGGCAGAGTCAATTATGAAGAGCTGTCGGCTGCAGCGCATGGCGAACTTGTTTATGTGATAGAAGACATTGTTAAGAACAACGAGGAAAAATTTGTGGATTTTTACAACAAATGTCCTTCTATATCAACGCGTTTCCACGCTCTGGAACTTCTCCCCGGGCTTGGTAAAAAAACAATGCATGAAATAGTCGAGGAGAGGAAGAAAGAGCCGTTCAAAAGTTTTGAGGATATCTCAAACAGGGTAAAGCATCTCACCCATCCAGAAAAGCTTATTGCAGAGAGGATAGTGGAGGAGCTGGCAGACCCCAATCAGAAATACCGTCTTTTTACCAGGGCACCTTTAAAAAAGTAAAATGAAAGGGCAGCACTTTTTGGTGGATGAAAGAATTGCAGAAAGACAGATAGGTTATGCAGCCCTGTCCGATAAAGATGTTGTTCTGGAGATAGGCGCAGGGTACGGCGTGCTCACAAAAAGAATTGCGAGAAAGGCAAAAAAGGTAATCGCTGTTGAAATCGACAAAAAACTTGCAGATTCCCTTGCAAGCTCGCTGGACGGCATGTCAAATGTTGATATTATATCCAGAGATATATTGAAGATTGATTTCAAAGATATGGAATTTAACAAAGTTGTTTCAAATCTTCCGTATCAGATTTCTTCGCCTGTCACATTCAAATTGCTTGAAAGCGATTTTGATATGGGCATTTTGATGTATCAGAAAGAGTTTGCAGATCGTCTTGTTGCAAAGCCGGGCAGCAAAAATTACTCCCGCCTTTCGGTTATGGCATCTTATGCGGCAGACTGGGAAATGCTGGAGGCTGTGTCCCCCGCCGCCTTCCGCCCCCGCCCAAGGGTATATTCCGCCATAGTGAAGGTTGTGCCGGGAAAGCCAAAATTTGAGGTTGAAAATGAAGCGCTTTTTTATGAGCTGACAAGGGTGCTGTTTTCGCACAGGAGGAAAAAGATAAAGAACTCTCTGCTGATTGAAGGACTTGTGAGCCCCGAGGAGGTGGAGAAAGTGCCCTACCGCGAAAAGAGGGTTGAGGTGCTTACTCCTCAACAAATCGGGGAGATAAGCGATGTTATTGCAGGTATGAAAAATGAAGGGAAGGATAAAAAAAATATTTGAGAACGCAGACGCCGATGCAATTATCATAATGAACGGCTCCAGCGTTGACATGACATTTTTTTACGTGACAGGATTTGAAAGCGGGCTTTTTGAGAATTCCGCTGCAGTGTTATACCCTGATGGCAGCATGGCGGTTATATGCCCAGAGCTTGAAGAGGGCGCGGCAGGCGGAAAGGCAGAGGTATTTTCGAACAATAAGGAAAAATTCGAGCTGCTGAAGGATAAGGTGAGCGGTGAGAGGGTGGGCATAAACAGCAGGGCCATTTCCCATGCGGATTTTATGAAATTGAAGGAATTGCTTCCGGAAGCCCGCTTTATTGATGTGGATGATGCCATACGCAGGGCAAGGGTGGTGAAGGACGGGGAAGAGATAAAGAGAATAAAAAAGGCAGGCGAGATAGCATCTCATGTTTCAAATGAAATTGTGCCATATCTGCACGAGGGGGTAAAGGAAAGCGATATTCTTGCGGAGATAAATTACATAATGGCAAAGAAAGGGGCGATGCCGTCATTCGATACAATTGTTGCCTTCGGGGTAAATTCTTCCATTCCTCATTATTCCACAGGTGAAAAAGAGTTCGAGTTTCCTGCATTGATGGATTTCGGCGCCAGGTATGGGCGATACTGTTCCGATATGACAAGGACATTTGTGTCCGGAAGGGAACAAAGCAGGGTTTATGAGATTGTCAGGGAAGGGCAGGAAATCGCATTTGATATGATGAAAGAAGGCGTGAAAGCAACAGTTATTCAAAATGAGGTCGATGAATTCTTTTCAAAACACGGTTTTGGCAAAATGATACACTCCCTGGGCCATTCCCTGGGCCTTGAAGTTCACGACGGTTTTTCAATGAAAGAGGACTTCATTCTGAAAGAAGGGATGGTTATCACAGTTGAGCCGGGAATTTATTTGAAGGATAGATGGGGCATAAGAATAGAAGATGATGTGCTTGTAAAAAGAAATGGTATTGAGATTTTAACAAAAAAATAAGAAAAAGGGAGGGAGATTAGCTTGGGTATCCGCCTATTTTAAGAGACGGATCTCCAAGAAGCACCCATTCCTCGACTGTCTTGGCATCTATCTGGTCCTCCATCGGCGGGAATTTCATTATGTAGTTTGTCAGAGTTGTCCCGTATGTTTCTCCGAGTATGTCTTTTCCTTCCTCTGCATAAACCCTGAAGAATTCACCGTCTATGAATCCTCCATAGAATTGAAGAGTATCTGGTATGCCGTCATCGTTGTTATCTCCTATTGCTCCATATCCAAGGCCTGTGTTTCCAATGCTCGCTATCGCCCCTTTATCTGCCATTCTCACTATCCACCAGCCAAAGCTTTCAGGCGACCACTCGGATTTGTAGTATATGTCCTTTATTTCGCCGAATTTGAGCAAATTAAGTATGCTCACATTGAACTGGCTGTTGTGGCAGCCGCCGATCATGCATACAGGGTACATGCCTGTGTTGGAGAATTTGTAGAAATCCGTCACGTCTATACCAATCCATGTATCTCCGTCATACGGAGGATGATTTGCCCAGCTCATTGGATTGCCGTGCCCTTCGAAATTCAAAAATCCGCATCCCTGGCTGACGGCATTTATTATGTCATCCGGGCCGGTAAGAGTATTGTCAGAGGTGAAAAGTGTCGTTGTTTCAATTCCCACTTCCTCCATGTAATCTTTACTCTCAAGTATGCTTAATTCTCCATCATAGTACGGGTCGCTCTGGTCAGGGAATGTATCTCCTCCTATGCCAACCATTTTCTTGAACCAGTCCTGGCCATAGGTGGTTGTTTCGTATGTGATTATTTTCTCAACCATTTTTTGAGCTTCATAACTGTTTCTGCATGCAAGCCTGCCGACATAAACATCGGGGTAGAAATCCATT
This sequence comes from Thermoplasmata archaeon, assembly GCA_021159125.1. Taxonomy (GTDB): domain Archaea; phylum Thermoplasmatota; class E2; order UBA202; family DSCA01; genus VBQP01. The sequence goes on along the minus strand of JAGGSL010000009.1, from coordinate 214 downwards.
TTGTCCCTGCCTGTCATCTTCCATTCTGCAAATATGCCGTTGCCATTGCTGTCCCAGTCATCGAATGTTGCGTTTCCATTGTCGTATTTGTAGATATCTGCATAATAAAGATCGCTGATATAACTTGCTTCCCAGTGGCTTCCATCATCCAAATGGGTGTATCTGACAGGGCACCACCACTTCTCTGTTCCAATACCGCCGTGCCTTCCACCTA
>JAGGSL010000023.1 GCA_021159125.1 Thermoplasmata archaeon | reverse complement strand
CTTTCTTTTTCATCGGATTCTCTCATTGCATGTATGAAAATCAGTGTCTTTTTTCCCTCCCTGATATCGCTTCCCACAGGCTTTCCTATTCCTTTTCCGATAACATCAAGGCAGTCATCCCATATCTGGAATGCCATTCCAACATTCCTTCCATAATTCTGCAGTGCTGCCTGCTTCTCCTCGTCAGCCCCTGAAATGATTGCTCCTCCAAGGGCTGCGTGCTCGAACATCTTCGCGGTCTTTTTCTCTATCATTAGTAAAAAGTCATCCTCGCTTACCTCATCTGATTCCTCAAAGCTCATATCCATTTCCTGCCCCTCGCATATCTCTCTCGACATAACAGCAAGATTTTTCACGAGTTTTTTTATGGCATCAGAACTGCTTTCTGTTTCCGTTACAATTTCGAATGCTTTTGCGAAAAGAGCATCTCCTGCAAGTATCGCCGTCGCTTCTCCAAACTTTTTGTGCACAGATGGCATGCCTCTCCTTTCCTCATCCCTGTCCATGATGTCATCATGTATGAGCGTGAATGTATGAGTGATTTCAAGGGCAATGCCAAACGGGATTGCTTTCCTCCTCTCCCCGCCTGCAGCCTCGCAGGCAAGCATCGCCATAATGGGGCGCAGGCGCTTGCCCCCTGCCGCAGGCAGATATTTCACTGCATCGTAAAGTTTTGCAGGCTCCTTTTCAGTAAGGTAGTTCATTATGGCACTGTTTATTTCGTCTGTAAAACCTTTCAGGAAATCCATATTTCCGCCTCCTTTAACTCTTGCAAATTTTTACAGCCTGTGAGGAACATTACCGTCTTCAGAGCTTTCAGTACTACCTCCATCTTTTTCTCGCCATCTTCAAGAAAAGCGGAAGCCATTCCTGCGGCATCTGCTCCTATTGCAATTGCCTTTGCAGCATCAATTCCATTTCTTATGCCCCCTGTTGCGATTACCACCATGCCTGCATCGTGGCACACATCTGCAACTTCCATGACTGACACAGGCGTGGGTATCCCCCAGTCTTTGAAAAGGTAGCCGAGCTCTTCCTGCACGCTGTCCCCCATTTTTTTTGCCCTGTAGGCTTCTATTGCCGCAAATGACGTGCCGCTCATACCTCCGACGTCTATGCCTGCTATGTCAGTTTCGCACAGACGCAGTGCCACTTCTTTTGATATGCCTGCTCCTGTCTCCTTGACTATGACCGGGGTCGAGAGCGAAGAAGCAACTTCCTGAATTTTGTCCAGGCAGCCCTTTGCATTCCTGTCTCCTTCCACCTGTATCGCTTCCTGCAGGAAGTTGAGATGTATGGCAAGCACATCTGCCTTTATCATTTCAATTGCTTTCGATGCTTTCTCGACTGCATCTTTCCATTCGAGCAATTGAGGGGCGCCTATATTCGCTATTTTGAGGGGGATGTTGTAATTATTGATTGCGGAATAACTTTCCACGCTGCTCTCATCCTCGAGTGCAGCCCTCTGCGAGCCCACACCCATGCCTATCTGAAATTTTTCGGCGATTTTTGCCAGTTCCTCATTCACTTCCTTTGCTGCTTCAAAGCCGCCTGTCATTCCCGCTATTATTATTGGGGCAGCCATTTTCTTTCCGAATTCTTCCCATGTTGTATCCACTTCACCCATATCTATTTCGGGCAGCGCGTTATGAACAAATTCAATGTCATCCCAGTAGTTGTAAGATGCATTGACATCCTCATTGATTGATATTTCAAGATGGTCTTTCTTTCTCTCATTCATTTTTTCTCACCCTTGTTCCGGCAACAATGCCGTTTATTGCATCTTTAAGCCGTCCTGGCTTTCTTCCGTTGATTACATCAACTTCAACACCCGAATATGCTATCTCCTTTATAGACTTCACCTTCCCAGCCATTCCGGAAGTGACGTCTGCTCCTGCATTGCCTTTGAAAAACACTTTTTCCAGCTCTTTTACAGTGCATTCCTTTATGAGGCTATCCTTACGTTCTGGGTCTTCGTATATACCGTCAACATTTGTGACAAAAATTGCTCTCTCAACCTCAAACTCCCTGGCAAAAATTTCCATGAGGATGTCCCCCGAAATAATGGAGACGTTTCCGTCCAGCACAACATCCCCGAAGGTCACAGGAACGAGCCCATCCTTCACAGCAACTTTTGCTTTTTCAATAAAGCTTTCATCGATGAACGGAAAGGGTGGTATGCTCACGGCGGGAATGCCTGCATGCCGCAGCGCCTCCATGACCTTGAGATTCAGAACTCTTACGGAAAAATGGGTAAGCGAAATACCCTCCACCTGCCTTTTTTTATCAACAAATCCCTCATTCAGTCGGTATCTTTTTGCCTGCGGATGTCCGAACGAGCCTGCGCCGTGGACAATAAGAGCTTTTTTTCCTGCAGATGCTATTTCCTCTGCAAGGCGGTATGTTATTCTTTTATTAAAGTGGCTATCCTTTTCCTTGTCAGTTATTACAGAGCCGCCAAGTTTTATGACTATCATTTAAACCTTTTCCAGTTCCGCCTCCTTTTCCCCCGCCTCTATCCTCAATTTATCGCCTGTGTTTATGCCGCTTATGTCGACTCCGTCTATGCACGGAATGCCTGCAAGTATCGCTCCCGTGGCAACTATCGTCTCAGTCTCGCTGTTCACTATTGCTGCGGGCGCAACGCCATTCTTCTTCAGACCGTATATGACGTATGAGCCGACGGTGGAGCCCTTTCCGCACGGGAACACAAGAACTCTGTCCTTCACGCACTCTCCCTCCAGTTCGCTCCCCTTCTCTATGACAATGCCTGTTTTTGCATCTATGCCGCCGTAAAATCCTATGGGCTGTTTCGATACAAGGGCAATTCCCTCAGCCTTGCCCGGATATATTGTTCTTCCCTTCATTTTTCCTCCAGCAAATCATTTATGTTTGCAAATACAACCTTCTGCTTGCAGAATCCCGGCAGGTAATGGGCTGCTTTTCCTGAATTTACGGCTGTTGTTTTGAACAGATTTTCTATGGGCGAGACAACCATGCACGTGTCGGCAACTATTTTTCCTCCCGCTTTCTCTATCACATCAAGCAGACCCATTCTTTCTGCAGTTTCTTTCATTGCCCTTGAGGTACATATCCAGAGGGGCTTTTTCAGGGTTTTTCCCTCCACCCTTTTAGCCACCTCTGCTATCTCTCTCAAAGAAGCGTGAGGGCAACCCAGTATGACAACATCTGGCTCCTCTCCGGTGTTCAGCTTCTCATAAGTTTCTTTCAACTCCTCATTGCCGAACTCTATTACCTCAAGCCCTTCGGTGTCCATCAGCCCCGCTTCGGGAGTCATCCCCTCTACATGGTAAAGGGCAACGGCGCCCGAAGCAGCCATTGCAGCCCCAAGCGCTTTCAGATTGTCAGTATTTGCCTCCTTTATGCCCCTGAAATACGGAATTTTGTTTTTAACGGCAGAGCCGACAAAATAGCCCATTGCCCCGAAGTCAGCATTGAAGCTCAAATCTGCCTTGACATCTATGACAAAGTCCGGTTTTCTGTTTTCGTCCAGATGCAAACCATAATTGGGGGTGAAGCCGCATATGGCGGCAGCAAGAGCAGACGGCCCGCCTTCTCTGTTCGTCCTTGCTCCTATGACTGAATTTGAAAATGAAACTGCCGAAGACTCTGACCACGCTATGTGTTCGCGAAAGCGAGGCAGGTTTCCCGCAAGATATGGCGTGCACGTCGCTGTTATGACGATGCCCATTTTTTTGAACGCGCTGATTATCCTATTCTGCCTTTCTGCGAAATCTGCAGGAATGCCTATCTCCCTCCAGTTTTCAAGGTCCATGCCCGCGGGATTGAGATATGTCAGCACTTTGACCTTCACTCCTTTTGAAGCAAAATCTTCCAGAAATTCAAGCCCCGGGTCGCCTATTGATTTGTAAGAAACGCCTGAAACCTGGACAGAGCCAACTGGAATCATTCTGTCAGCATTGTATATGTCGCCCAAACGCACGAGCAAACGCATGAGTTTTTCCACCACCTCGCCCTCCTCCCCTTCAAGCATTTTTTCCTGTTCTTTAGTGAGATACATCAAGAGTATATGTGCTCATCTTTCTTAAATTTTGAGGATGAGATGGTCATCCGTATATGTTTTTTCTATGTCCTATCTTTAAAACTAGGACTTGAAGTTTTTTGCTGTCAATGTCCATTATAATTCTGTAATCTCCTACTCGCAACTTGTAGCCAGGGTCTCCGACAAGTTTTGTTACATACTTCTCTGGCTTTATTCTTACCCTCTCCATCGCCGCAATTATTCTCTCCTGAACATCCCGTTCCATATTTTTAAGCTGCTTTAGGGCTTTGTCTGAAAAAAGGATTTCATAGGTCATAATCCCAGTTCTTTCTTGACATCTGCCAGTGTATGAACCCTACCTTTCTTTATCTCCTTACGGGCCTCGTCTATCTCTCTCTTTGTTTCTTCACTCAGCTCCCGGGCATTTTCTATCAAATCCCAGATGACATCCTCGTAGGTCTCCTTATCAAAAAGTTTCCTTTTAACCAGCTCTCTCTGCAACTTTTCACTTATCTGAATCGACGTCACCATAGAACACTATAGTATGTTATAGTATATATGTTTTACCTGCATCCTTCTCTGCATTTCCTCTGGCAGATAATAAAATTGTTCTGGAAGGTTCTGGAAATAAATACATGGAAAATCATAACTCTTGCAGAGGAATAAACTCGTCTTCTTCCGGTATTTTATTCCATCTTCTGTCGGCTTCTTCCCATGCAATTTTTGAGAGCAGCTTGCGGATTATCTCATCATAGCTTTCTCCTTTCTCTCCCGTGAGACGGCAATGGTTCAAATCGTTAACTTTTACAACTCTCCCAGGTCAGCCATTATTTTTTTTACAAGTTCTATATCTTCCTTGTGACCACGTTTTTCCTCCCATTCCAGTTGTTTTTTCCAGTCGCCTTTGAACATAACGTAATTGATCATCTTCGCTATATCCTCTGCTGTTTCCAGTTTTCCGTTAAATGTTTCCATTCTTTCAGGGTCTATATCAATTCCTTTCTCTTTTAAATCCTCAATTGCTTTCTCAATCTCTTCATCTGACACATAAAAAAACCTGAAGCCAGGAGAATCCCTTATGCTTATCAGCGCTTCTGGGCCTGCCGTATGAAGGATGAAATCAAGGGCTGAGACGATACCGGCATAAAAAGCATCTTCTTCTATTCTCTTTTTATTCATTTTCTTTAATGCCTTCTTGGGAGTCTCTTTATATACAAAAGAAAATATGGTATTTGCCATTTCTCCGACATCTTTGTAGTACTTTGACAGCTCCCTTTCTCTTTTCGAGGCTTCTTTTATCTCTTCTTTACTCATTCCTTCTTCCATGACATCCAAACAAAAACTGCAGATATGCTCGTCTGCATCGAGCATGCTTTCAGGGCATTCCATTTCCTCTCCACAATAGCTGCATTTGCACTTTACCATTTTTATATTATCTTCAGTCATTATATTCCCCCGTACTTTAAATCTTTTTTAATATAATAAGATTTTCTGCTTAGATTTTAATATCTCCACCCATTTATCATTCATGCTTTCGGATTATGATGGCGAAATGGCTGTTCGATATGCAAGGGCTGTTGTGGAGGCTCATGTTGCCGGCAGGGCTATGCCTGAGTTTGAATTTGGCGATGTGTTCAACAAAAAAATGGGGGCTTTTGTGACTCTGAACACATATCCAGATAAAATGCTCAGGGGATGCATAGGCATACCAGAGCCAATAATGCCTCTAAAAGATGCGATAAAAGAAGCTGCTGTTTCGGCAACGCATGATCCTCGCTTCCCTCCTCTTGGTAAAAATGAGGTAGATAAAATTGTGGTGGAAGTGACAGCTTTGACCCCTCCACAACCTATAGAAGTGGAAAATCCTGCAGATTATGTAAAGCACATAAAGGTCGGAAGAGACGGGCTCATAGCAGAGAAAGGATTCTGGCGGGGCTTGCTGCTCCCTCAGGTTCCTGTGGAGTATGGCTGGGACGAAGAACAATTTCTCTCTCAGACATGCGTTAAAGCAGGATTGCCTTACGATGCATGGATGGACGGCGAAACAAAAATTTACAGATTTCAGGGAGAGGTTTTTTCCGAAGTTGAGCCCTACGGCGAAGTGAAGAGGGTAGAACTGGAAGATGAAGAACTATGATGCAATTCTGAATGGCGAGAAGAAATGCAATTATCTGGCATGCAAAAAAATCCCTGCATATTTTGAAGGGCATGAAAGCTATGGGCAGCTATGGAAAGAGCACGATGCAGCTTTGAAAAGAGAGGAAGAAGAAAATGTTGAAATTTCATTGCTGGATTTGAAAATAGAGATTGCTGAAAGAATATTCCGCGAATGCCATTTCTGCGAACACAGATGCATGGTTGACCGCAGCAGGGAAAAAGGAATATGCAATGTTGGAAAGGCGACAATTGCAACGGAATTTTTGCATTACGGTGAGGAATCAATGCTTGTTCCTTCCCATACTATCTTTTTCTCGGGATGCAATTTCAGCTGCGTTTTCTGCCAGAACTGGGATATATCCCAACGGCAGAGGGGCATTTATATTGAGCCCGAAAAGCTTGCTTCTATCATAGAAAGCAGGAATGGCAGAAATGTCAACTGGGTCGGAGGCGAGCCAACACCCAATTTGCCATACATACTGCAGGTTTTGAAACACTGCAATGCAAATATTCCACAGATATGGAATTCCAACATGTACTGCAGCGTCGAAACAATGAAGCTGCTTGACGGCATAATTGATCTTTACCTCACGGATTTCAAGTACGGCAATGACAGCTGTGCGTATCGCCTTTCCGGAGTGAAAAATTATATGGAAGTTGTGGAAAGAAATCATGCAATTGCTTACAAACAGGCAGACATGATAATACGCCACCTCGTTATGCCCAATCATGTCGAATGCTGCTCCCTCCCTGTGCTGGAATGGATATCAAAAAATGCTCCGCAGGCGTGGGTGAACATCATGGATCAGTACCGCCCCGAATACAGGGCTTATGAACACGCTGAAATAAACCGTGTTCTCGGCGGGAATGAATACAGGAAGGCATTTGAATACGGTAAAGAAATGGAACTCAAAATTCTGCGCTAACCTTACAGAAAGGATTATAATAGTAAACCTCATTCAGGCACGTATACATGATATCCAAAGAGATAGGAAGGGTCAAGGAAGCAGAAAAAGAGGCAATGGAGAAAGTCGAGAAGGCGAAGGGAGAGGCAGAGTGGATTGTTGACAAGGCAAAGGAGAAGGGAGAAAAGGAGGCGGAAAAAATAGTTCTTAAGGCGAAGAAAGAAGCGGAGAAGAAAATAGAAAAGGCAGTCGAAGAGGCGAAGAAGGAAGCGAAGAAGATAGAAAAGAAAGGAAAGAAGGATGCGGAACGATTGAAGGAATCTTCGCTTTCAAATGTAGAAAAAATAGCGGAAATTATTGTTGAAAAGGTGCTGGAGGCATGATATTCCCATCAGAAATGAGCAGAGTTCATATTCTCACGCACGACCGCCATAGCGATAAGCTTGTTGAATTGCTTCATGAGGCAGGACTCATGGAAATTTCCCGTTCGAAGCTTGAGGGGGTGGAAGAGGGAGCCATGCATCCTGAAGTGGGTATATGCGCCTCTCACGAACTGCGCCTTACGAGGATTATAGAAATACTCAAAAAATATGAGAAAAGGAAGAAGGGGATAAGGGCTGCGCTGAAGCCATCCATTCCTGAAAAAGTCAAGGTGAGAAAAACTTCCCTTGATAAAAAGATTAAGCAGGCAGATGAACTGCTTGAGGACATAGAGGGTTTTGTCATAGAGGCAGAGGGTAGAATAGAGGAAATAGAAAAGAGGGTGGAGGCGATAAGGGAAGATATGGAGAAACTGGAGAAGTTGTCTCCTCTCGGCATAGACCTGTCTTGGATAGGGGAATCGAGGTATGTTATCATAAAGGCAGGGACAAGCAGTGATCTGGAAGCGCTCAAAGAATCACTGCACGGAAAAGATGTTTACATATTCTCGGAGCAAATTGATAAGGACACGTGGGCGGTCTTGCTTGTTGCGCATTCATCCCTCAAAGAAGAAATTGAAAGCGTAAAAAGTTTTGATGAAATAGAGGTGCATGCCGGAGGCACGCCTTCGAATGCAATAAACTCTCTTATCAAGGAAAAGAAAGAGCTTGAGAAGAAAAAGAAAAAGCTTATCGGCAGTTTGAGGGACATATACAGAGAACGTAAGGCAATCCTTTTTGCAGTCAGGGAGGAAATGCAGATAGAAAAGCAGAGAAGAGAAATCCCGGAAAGATTCGGTAAGACTGCATATACATCTCTTATTGAAGGATGGTGTCTTTCAGAAGATGAGGAGAAATTGAAGGGCATTGTGGAGAAAGCAACATCAGGAGAGGCATTTTTCTCATCTAAAAAGGCGGACAGAAGCAGCGAGGAGGCCCCAATCCATCTCAAAATGCCGAAGTGGGCAAATTCCTTCAGAACTTTTCTTGAGTTGTTCGCTCTGCCGAAATACAATGAAATAAATCCGTCCATGTTTCTGGGCATCTCTTTCATATTATTTTTCGGCATAATGCTCGGGGATGCTGGCTATGGCTCAATAATTTTGATTGCATCTCTTGCCGCGTACATTAAACTTGGAAAGTACAGCAGCATGATAAAGGAGTGGTCATTCCTTGGAATATGGCTTGGGCTGGCAACTGTCATTGCAGGCATACTCTTCAACGGCTTTTTCGGGGACTTCATCCCTCGCTTCGTTTACGGCGATGCAACAAAAGCGCTTTACAGCCTGCAGGTGGGGAGCATACATCTGCCCATAGATGCCCTTCACAAGCCGCTTACCATTCTTGTTATAACCCTGCTTCTTGGACTTGCCCATCTCAATCTTGGCTTTGTTCTTGCCATGTACCAGAATTATAAGAGGGGGGAAATAAAGGCAATTTTTAAGGAACAGATACCCTGGTTTTTGCTCCAGATAGGCGGCGGCGCCCTCATCGGGAGCAGCCTGCTTCACATATGGTCGCTTTCACCTCTCATGTTTTACATTTCCGTAATATTCACAATCATAGGGCTCATAGCCCTTGTTCTCAACAACGGGGCGATGGGTTTGTTCGATGTGACAGGATACATAGGAGACTGGCTTTCATACGCCAGATTGCTTGCTCTCGGGCTTGCGACTGCAGGCATGGCTCTCGCCTTCAATATTGTGGCCGAACTTCTGCCCACCATCATTCCCTACGTGGGCATCGTTCTGGTTCCGGTCATACTTGTTGTTGCCCATTTTGCGAATTTGCTCATACAGGCGCTGGGGGCTGCAATACACTCACTTCGCCTTCAATATGTCGAATTCTTCGGTCGCTTCTACGAGGGGGGCGGCAGGAAATTCGTTCCGTTTCAAATAAGAAGAAAATATACGGAGGAAATAAAATGAAAAAAATAGTGGCAATAGGATTGGCCTTGACGGCCTTTGTGATGCTGGCAGGAACGGCATCCGCAGCAAGCGGCATGGAGTCAGGCGATGCGGGAAAGACGCAGTCCAACATAATGATGGGCTGTATGCTGGCCGTGGCGATAGCAGGCATATCTTCTGCCTTCGGTCTTGCTCTTGCAGGAAGCTCGGCAGTTGCAGTTACAGCAGAGAAGCCAGAGTTGTTCGGTAAGCTGCTGGTTCTGCAGGTGTTGCCGATGACACAGTCGGTGTATGGGCTGCTCATTGCAGTGCTGCTTATGATGGGAGCAGGTCTGCTTGGCGGAGAATCAAGCGTTGATTTGAACAACACGGCATTCGGGCTTAGCGGCATAGCGATAGGTCTCGTTGTAGGGCTTACAGGCATATCTGCAATAGGGCAGGGAATGGTCGCCTCCTCGTCGATATCCGCTGTAGGACGAAATCCGGATGTGGCAGCAAGGGGCATAATCTTCACCGTCATGCCCGAGACGATAGCCATTTTCGGTCTGCTCGTAGCTATACTGCTAATGGCAGGACTCGGATTGCTCTAAACATGGCGCTAGAAAAGCTCATCCAGCGGATAGAGAGAGATGCCGAAAACGAGGCAAACGATATCATAGAGAAGGCAAGGAAGGAAGCCGAGGAGATAATCAGCGAGGCGAAGAAAAAGGCGAAGAAGGAGGCGAAGGAGATAGAGTCGCGAGGCGAAAAGGAGGCAGCCCGTTTGAGGGAAAAGATGCTGGCATCTGCACGGCGAAAAGCAAGGGAAATGGAAATAAGGGCAAAGGAGGAAGTGATACAGGAGTGCATTGAGAAGGCAAAGGAAAAACTCAAAAAACTGAAGGGAAAGAAATACGAGGCTGCTGTTGAAAAATTCATAGAAGAAGGGAAGAAAACGCTCGGCGACTGCGTGGTCGTTCCTTCTAGAGAGCAGGATAAAAAAATTGCGGAAAAAATGGGCATCAAAGTAGAGGGAAAGGTGGACAGCATAGGGGGCGTTATACTAAAAAGCAAGGACGGAAGCAGGGAGATAGACAACACCTTTGAGTCCATAATGGAAAGGAAATTGGGCGAACTGCGCATAGCTATTGCAAACGAGCTTTTCTCCGATAAAGAAGAATGAGAGTATAAATGGACATGTATGCCGTGGTATGGATTGCATTTGCGTTGGCAGGCATTGTAGCGGTAGCCAAGTTAGGCCCTTCGCTCTCTTCAATGGCGGGATTTGCATATCCGAATGCAAAGTTCAATGCAATAGGAAGCGCTTATCTGCAGGAAAAAGAGCTTTCCCGCCTTATTGGCAGCAAAAGCATCGAGGATTTCAAAAATAATATCGTAAGCAAAGATTTTTTGGTTGAGGGAGAAAGCATAGAAGAAATCCAGAAAAGCATAGATGTGTCGCTTGTCAGAATAATACAGATGGCAAGCAGCGATTCTCCAAAAAAGGTACGGGGCTTTTATGATGCATACCTGCAAAAATTGGATGTAAGGGAAATAAAGAATGCAGTAAGGAGGGCAATTGAAGGAAAAAAGGTTGAAGGCAAGGTTTTCTCCAATTTTGCAAAAGAGTTTATGGAAAGAATAAAAGAAGGAAGGAAAGAGGAATTGCTATCTGCTCTCTCATCATACGGGATGGATGAGGTTAAATCGCTAGTAGAAACAAATGCATCCTTTTCGGAAATAGAATATGCAATCGACAAAAAAATAATGGAAAACATAGGAAAGGTGTTACTTCCACGTTCATGCTCCCGTTCCCGCGATATTTTCGTAAAGAGAATGATAGATGCGCTGAACATAAAGGCAATACTGAGGGCAAAATATTACGGTATTGGGGGCGTTGAGAAAATGATTTTCGGGGACGGAAGAGAATTGCCGTCATGGAAGCTCGAGCATATGGTAAAAATAAAGGCCATTCCGGAAATAATTTCCCTGCTTGATGGCACGTCTTATGCAAAACCCCTCAGGGATGCTATGCCGTCATATGAAAAAGAAGGCGTTTCTGCGCTTGAGCTTGCAATTGACCGTCAGCTTATAAAGCATGTTGCAGACATTGCGCTTGATGATACAATGGGGCTTGGGCCTGGCATACGCTTTATTGTTGAAAAAGAATTTGAGGCAAGAAATCTGAAGGTTATTGCAAAAGGAATCGGCGAGGGATTGCCTGCAGAGAAAATATTAAAGTTGATGGTGATTGAATGAAAGTGGCCGTGATTGGAGATGAGGATACTGCAGCGTTGTTTAAATTTGCAGGCGCAGGAAAAGTCATTGTGGTTGATGGTGACATAGAAAAAAAATTCGATGAGGTTGTGGAGGACAGTGAGGTGGCAATAGTCATCATCACTGAAAGAATGGCTGATAAAATAGCCAGAAAAATTGAAAAAGTAAAGTTGCAGAGGGAACTGCCCGTAATAGTTGAAATTCCTGATAAGAAAGGAAAGATGGAGGGCAGAGAGGATTTGGTTGAGAAGTTAGTAAAGAGAGCAGTAGGAGTTGAGGTTTAAAATATGAGGGATAAAATGAAAGAAGGAAAAATATACAATGTGGCCGGGCCTGTTGTGAA
>JAGGSL010000028.1 GCA_021159125.1 Thermoplasmata archaeon | reverse complement strand
TTTATATCACATATGCTATGTTCTGCAAAATATATTTCATACATATGTATAAATATATTCAGCCGAAGATGTGGCTTTCACACAATATGCCTGTCTGGTGGCAACTTTAGCCTAGCCAGATAAAAAATGTTTGATATGGATAAGAATATGGCAGCATTTGTCGTTACTCTCTGGATACTGGGCTTTCTCTCTTTTGCAGGAGGAGTATTGCCCATTATTTCGTGGGTAAAAATCGGACGCCAATACAAAAAGACACCTTTAAACCCTTATTTTCCCAGAGTTTCGATAATAGTTCCCTGTAAGGGGGCTGGCAAGAAATTTAAGGAGAATATCAGGGCTATATGCAATCAAAATTATAAAGATTACGAAGTAATTTTTGTAACCGATTCGTCATCAGACCCCGCCTATAAGGCAATCCAGGAGGCAGTTGGCAAAGATCCCCGGGTGAAGTTAGTGCTCTCTGATAGAGTGGAGGGATGCAGTGGCAAAGTTTCTGCGTTGCTCAAAGGTGTAAAAATAGCGGATGATGCAGATGTCTATGTCTTCGCTGATTCAGACATCAGACCGCATAAAGAGTGGATTCGTCATCTTGTGGCCCCTCTAAATATAGAGAAGATTGGTGCCACCACAGGATATAGGTGGTATTTTGCCCACAGTTTAAGGTCACTGTTGTTATCCAGCTGGAATGCATGTACTGCTGCCTCTCTGTTTATTGATAAATTCAATTTTGTATGGGGTGGTTCAACGGCCATAAGAAAAGAACTGTTTGATAGACTGGATATAAAAAATAAATGGAAAAAAAGTTTCTCTGATGACCTCGTTTTAAGTAGAATCGTGAAAGAAAATGGTTATTCCATACAATTTGTACCAGAGAGTATGGTTGAATGTTATGAAGAAAAAAATCTTTATGAAATCATAAATTGGGGAACCACACAGAATGTCTGGACAAAATGGTATTATCCGAAACTATGGAGAATATCTTTTTTATCCGCAGCGGTTTTCAAGTTTCTAAACATTCTCGGGATTATTGTTTTGATAGACGGCTTTGCCATTCCCGGGCTGCTGATGCTATCGCCTGTGTTTCTGGATATCATCAAGGGATGGCAACAGCTTGTTACCTTCAGAGAACTCATGCTTTATCCGAAAGAAAGATTTGGCTCAGCATTTGCGTATGCCATAATAAGCCCCATCGCATCTTTTTTATTGACATATAATCTGGTTGCTTCGTTTTTTAAAAGAGAAATCGAGTGGAAAGGCAATGTATATAGGTTCGGATAGTATTGAACAAATACATGACCCCATGTTGTACTCGTGTCTAGGGAAAATTATATTATTGGAGGGAACATTCGTGAATAAAATATGACTGCGCCGAAAATGGGAACACATGATAACAAAAAGAAATACCGTTTCCTACGAGCCATGGAGATTTCTCCTAAGGACGATGCATTTCATGGAAATACCAATCTTTTGGATGTTGAATGGTGGTATTTTGATGCGATACTGGAAAATGGATATAGCGTCCATATGGGAGTGAGAATATACCATTTGGGAAACAGCGGTATTGTACAGTCCAGAATTACTGTATATAGAGAAGGCAAATCAGTTGTTGAAGCTGTAAAAACAGACTTGTATTCAAATACCGATATTTCTTCCGAAATACCACTAATAGAGATCAATGGCAGACCTGTAATCGAATTCGACCAAAAGCATTATAAAAAAACAGGGAGGTGGCAATATCATCTGTCATTGCACATTGACAATCATGCCATTAATCTCACCTTCGATGGCATGACGCCTGGCTGGAAGGTCGAAACCTCAGATACGTGCTGGGCAGTTGCACTGCCCAAAGCAAAAGTGCAGGGAACAATAAAAGTCAATGGTCAAGAATTTAGGGTAAAGGGCGTAGGGTATCATGATCATAACTGGGGCTATCCTCCTCCCCTTCCCGTTTCATTAAATTATAAGGGCTGGTTTTGGGGCAGGATTCATTCCGATACCATGGGCATCACATGGGCAAGAGTTATGATGGGTGAAAAGGAAGACCTGCTTGCGGTGGTAAATCTAGATAGCTATGACCACAAACAAGGCGTATTTTACAGCATACCTCCCGATAATATAATGCTTGAGACAGGAGGATTTGTAAAAAACCGGTGGCAGCAGATACCAACCGAATTTGAGTTGCAGATAAAGGATGTTGTTCCGGGATGCGAAAACCTGAATGCAGACGTACAAATGAAAACCATCGACGTGCATTATAGCAGGATTTTTACCTTTCACTACTGGAGATACCATATGCAGGCAAGCGGGGAGATAACAGCTGATGGTACAACCGAGAGGTTACACGGCAAACCCCAAATTATCGAATTCCTCTGCATCAAATAAAATGGATGCATCAGGATATCCTATCAAAAGTTGCATCTGTTTATTTTAATCGCCAAAATATTATACGCCTTTTTTATTCCAATATGTGAAACTCCCAGATTACATTGCAGAAAATCGGAGAAAGATGGCTTTCCTTATTTTTTGCATTACGATTATTTTTTTATCGATAATTGTTACCAGAGGGATTCACTATGAATTCGAAGAAGAAAATTTTCTGCCAGAAAATGAGACGGTCAAGGCAAATGAGGAAGTGCTAAACGAATATACAAATGAGTATATGATACCCGCTTTGGTAAAATCCAAGGACGGCAATATACTGAATAAAACTGATTTGCTCGAAATTCTTCACATGGAAAAAAGAATTTATGAATCAACAGGGGCAGAGCCGTTGAGTGTTGCAGATATTATTGCTTCCGTCTTTCTCTCGTCAAACATATCGATTGACTATGAAGAAAAGATAAAGGGGATTGAGAATATAAGTAACGAGGATATAATAAAACTCTTTAATTTTCCATTTTTTCCGAAAGGCATTGTTTCTATTCTCCTATCAAAAGATTTTGATGCAAAAAATATTACAGCAGAAGCAACAGTCATAAAAGTTTCTCTGAATGGCTCTCTTTACAAAGACGATGAAAGAGCGCTGGAAGAGGAAAGGAAGGTGAAGGAAGCAGCTGGCGGAAGTTATGAATTCATTGAACCCTACATCCTTGGAGGGAAGTTGATTGAGGAAGAGATATTGCAGATAAGTACTGAATCGCTTTCTATCATTCTATTGCTTTCAATTCTTTTTGTCATAATAGTACTTTTCCTCATATACAGAAGCATCCTTGATGTTGTTCTGAGTTTGCTATCTCTTGCCATAGCTATCATATGGACATATGGGTTTGCCTCGGCGCTTAATTATTCCCTAAACCCATTGACAATGGCGATACCTGTATTGCTAACCGGCCTGGGAATAGATTATTCAATCCACCTGAGGATGAGGATAAGGGAAGATGGCTCTACAAAAATCGCCCTCAAAACAGTGGGTACTGCACTTTTTCTATCGGCACTGACGTCCTCGATTGCATTTTTATCGAATATATCCTCATTTATTCCTGCCCTCAGGCAATTTGGCATACTCAGTGCTTTCGGCATTTTTTCATGTTTGGCTGCAGCGGTTACTCTTGCCCCCTTCCATGGAAAAAGGAAAGGAGAACAAGAATATGTTGCTCCGGTGCTTGCCAATTTGACCGCGTCCATACAGAAAAGGAAAAAAATCATTCTATTCTTCATTTTTGTTATCACAATTTTTATGAGTTACTCTGCATGGCACATCAACGCAGAATTCGATATGATGAAATTCCTCCCAGAAAAACTGGAAACATCTCAGCACATTACATATCTCATCCAAAATTTTGAGGGAGTTCAGGGAGAAGAGGTAGATATCCTGATAAAAGATAATATGACCGAGCCAGAAAAACTGGAAAGAATTTATCATATAATTGAAAATGCAGGAAATGACCCGTACGTTGTGAAAGTCCGGGGGAAAGCACAGATTGTTTCCATATTCTCAGTAATGAAGGACTATGCCAATAAGTCATATGGCCTCCATTATAATGCCACATTTGAAAGAATGTACAATATGGTTTTTTATGAAAATGGTCTTCCAAAAGAAAATGCAACATACGAAGATATTGCTGCAGCATATGCTCTTCTTTATTCCATTGCTCCAGACGACATGAAACACGTTATACACAAAGGTGAGAATTACGACGGATGTGTTATCCGCATTTCCACAGATACGGGAAAGAAGGAGAAAAACATAAGCATTCTATTTGGTGAACTTAAAAAAGATATTGGCGGGGAAAAAGCAGTTATTACAGGGAGCATTATATCGACTTTTATTATATTAAAAGAAATTCGGTCAAGCCAGATAAAATCATTATTTCTTACCATTCTGTTTTCTTTTATCGTCCTCGAGACAATATTTCTCAAAAAAAAGAAATCATTTGCCCTCGGCTTTATCATTACCCTGCCAGTTATTATTTCTTCCCTGTGGATAATCGGGACAATGTCACTATTCAAAATCCCTCTTACCATCACTACTGTGGCTGTTTCATCTCTCACGATCGGACTCGGTATAGATTATTCGATTCATATAGCATACAAATTTTTGGAAGGAAAAGATTCTATCTCTTCTATTTCCCGTACGGGCTCTGCATTATTTGGCGCTGCTCTGACAACCATTGCTGCTTTTGGCCTGCTTTCCTTCTCTCCTTTACCACAGATTCGTCTGTTTGGCATGGCCATCTCGGTTGGAATTGTTTATAGTTTTATTTTATGTGCGTTTATTCTTCCCATTTTACTCCAATACTGGAAGTCACTTCGCCACTTCAGTTGACTCCCTTTCATGTGAGATGAATCACTCCATTAATATTGTCCTTTCTTATAGAATGTATGTCAAATGTTAAAAATCAAAGCCAGATATATCCTCGAAATTGATGGATCAAAGCGTCTTTGAAAGAGTGTACTCCAAAGTATTCACAATCCCGAAAAAGAGGATTTCTGTAACTTTGGGAATTATCACCATTGTATTTGCATCTCTGCAGTATGGACTGGCAAGAGAATTCTTTGCCAGGCGTTATATCGCCCTTGGGCTTATTCTTATCATATTGATTCTCATTCTGGGCAGGACAATAAAACTTGCATTCAACGGCAGAAGAACTTTCTTTCTGGCCCTGCTGATTCTGATTTCCATAGAGATTTTTGATTTCATAGCCTTCCATTTTGGAACGCCGTATCTAATTTCTCTCACACCTGCACTCATATCATCTTTCCTCACCATTATCCTCTATTTTTTATCAGAGGCAAATGAGGACAGAGTTTATGCTGTATCCCTTATTATGATTCTCCTGATATATCCATTTAATTACAGATATTCCTTCGATGCCCCAAGCCGCCTTGACTTTTATATCTTAACACTTACCTACATTTTCATAGCGTCGGTGGGCGTTTTTTTGGGCTATCTTTACATACGTTTTCTCGACAGGGATTTTGGTTTCAACCTGAAGGATTTGCTTAGGTCATTCACATTATTCTGGCTTACATCAAACCCGGCATATGTTGAGAAAGAACTTGATGGAACAGGTATGATAAAAGAGGGGTGGATAAGATGCCTTTCAATAGGAAATGTAAAAATAATTTCGGACTCCTTTCATCCCGGTCCGTTCGGGAATGTGGGCGGAGCAAAATTGGTGAAAAGAATTCTCGACATGGGAAATACAATGTATCTCCACTCGGCATCCACACATGGTGAAAACATAGTGAGCGGGGAAGAGGCGGAAAAACTGATGGACAGCATAACATGTAACTGCAAAGAACTCAGGGCAATGAAGCCCTATGAGGTTGAAAGCAAAAAATTCAAAATCACCGTCTTTCCCTTTGACAACTTCCGTTTGATGATAGTGAGCGGAAAAAATGCCATAGATGATATCCCGCCGGAAGTACAGGAATTTGCGGACAAGTTTGGCGACATACTTGTGTGCGATGCTCACAACTCATACAAAAAAGGATATGATGTTACACCCGATGAAGTGGAGGAAATCAAATCGCTAATAGAAAAAGCTACAGGCATTGAAACGGAGGAGAGCACAGTCATGTACTCATTTTCAAAAAGAAAAGTTGACACCACCAATATATGCAGATATCTGGCGCTTTTGATTCTTGACTATGAAGGCGAGAAATATGCAGTTTTCATGATAGATTCAAACAATATTGAAAAAACCTTCAGATTGAGGGTGGAACGCTTTCTCGAAGATAAGAAAGTTAAAGCAATTGTGATATCTCCTGATGACCATGCAAAGACAGGAATTCTGCCCAAGCTGGGGTACGAGCCTGCAGGTGCAGACAAAAGCGATGTTAGAGCAGTATTTGACTTTTTAAAGGAAATAGACTTTAAAAATGTAAAAGAGAAGGGAAAGATAAGTTACTGTAAGAAAGATGTCAAGGCAAAGGTAATCGGGAGTGCATTCTTTGAAAATCTTGAGAGAGCAGTCATCCAAATGGGGGGGAAGGCGATGTTCCTTTTCTTTCTGATAATCTTCCTCCAACTGACGATAGCAGTAATTCTCGGTACACTTCTATTTTAGTGTTACATATATGAGACCAAAAAACTCGGATTGCATACTATATGGTATAAAAAATGAGGGGATGAAAGGAGGGGAAGGAAAAAATAATCCTCCTTTCTGAATATCACTCCGGCCGCATGTGCCCGCATCAGGGCGCTTTATCAACATGCTGGCTTTAATCCAATGCCCTTTGGCATCAATATGTTTTGTTGCCACCCTAAAGCATGTTGAAGATATTATTAATTGTAAAACAAAACTACAATGGATTGGGAACGGTGACGGGGCTATGCAATATAACGCTGAGATGAAAGAGAAGGGAACACAGTTAAGCGATAACACATCCAAACTCAAAAGGACATGGTCTTCGTTTCCAGAACCTTGGTAATGTCAATCAATATTCTCTCTATCTTGTCTTTTACTTTTTCCCACGTTTCTCTAATCGGAACAGCGCTATAAACATATCTGAGTCTTTTACCCTGCTCTACTTTTTTGGTTATAAAACCTTCGCTATCCAGTCTTTTTATATATTTCCGTATTGTGCGCTCCGAAAGATTCAGATGTTCTTCGAGTTGCTTTATAGTCAGTGGTTTTTTCAACAAGATATTATATATTCTAATCTCTACTGATTTAAAATTAAGGAAACCCAAAATAACATTCAATACTTCTATTGGCTTTTTTCCTTCCTTGAGCGACTTCTCGATATCCGCAATATAATCTCTTTTCACCATAATCATAGTATGAATAAATTACTATTTAAATTTTCATACGTATGAAAATCTCTATTTATTGAGAATCATGCACTGTAAAGAAGAAAATAAAAAATAAAAGCAGTACAGCAGCGACTGATCCTACAAATTGGCTTTTACTTATACCATGGGATAGGAATAACAGAGCTGCAAATATGATGCCCGATAGAAAGCATATCCCTATAAAAATTTTATATTCCATTTCTTTCCCTTACCTGATACATTTTAATTATTTTCAAAAGATCAATCCTGCGAAAACTGGGCCAATATATGTCATAAAAATAGAATAATGCATTTGCCATCTGCCATAATAGAAAATTAGATATTCTTTCCTCTCCCGATGTCCTTATTATTATATCTGGGTCTGGCAGGCCAGCAGTATATAAATGAGAGGACAGAGTTTTACTATCTATATTCTCGGGTTCAATTTTTCCAGTTTGAACTTTTTTCATTATTTTTCTGGTTGCTTCAACTATTTCATCTCTTCCCCCATAAGCAATTGCAATGTTGAAGATATACGCATCATAACTTTTTGTTGCATTCATAACTTTTTTTGCCATCTCCTGTACATTCTCTGGCAGAAGATCAAGATTGCCAATTACGTTTATTTTTATTTTATATTTGTGGATTCTCTGATCAGTCAGCATCCCATTTAATTTCTCGAATATCAAATCCATAAGTTCTGTGACTTCCTTCTCTGGTCTCCTGAAGTTTTCGGTGGAAAAGGCGTATACCGTGATTACTTTCGTTCCCAACTCCCTGCACAAGTCCACGATTTCTTCCATCCTATCTGCCCCAAGTTGGTGCCCCTTAAGCATGTCAATTTTCATCTCCCTTGCAAATCTTCTATTCCCATCCATTATTATAGCAATATGGCGGGGAGCAGTGAATTTTTTAACATCTGCCAGAAGATTTTTTTCTTTAAATTTTTCAATTTCGTTGAGCAAGAACCTGAAGAAAGTGCTGGAAAATATGTTTTTTGCAATGGGATTGAATATGAGCAAGTCCATTATATTTCTTTCAAGACGGACATATCTTTTCATTACTTGGTGTTTTTTCATTATAGTACCCCTTTCTTTTTGCCCTGCCATTCTATGAGCTTCATAAAGAGATAATACAGTGGTTTTACCATTATCTGACTCTTTTTTTCTTGGAAATATTCAAATCCTATTATCCTTGCCCATTTTAAATCATGTTTTAAGCATTTTATTAACAGTTCCTTGTGCAATTCTTTCATCTCCTCGTTTTTAAACCAATCTTTATTTTTCAGTTTCCCCATCGGAACGAAAAATAATGGGACAATCAGAGATTTAAATTCCCCCAAGTCATCCATGAGTTCTATAGTTTTTATTATATCATCATCTGTCTCTCCCGGCAACCCAACCACAAGGGTACATGCCGGAATCATGTTGTTATCGGTCATCACTCCTGCCGCCGATTTGATAACCTCCGGGTATTCTTCCGGCTTGAACGGCCTTGCCTTTGCCGGCATCGCTTTTTTTACCAACTCCGGAGAGCCTGTTTCTATCCCCATTTCTGCACCCCACCATTTCTGTTTTTCATCAATCAAAATTTCGGCAGCCTCCTCTATTATCTCTGGTTTTGTTGCGACAGCTGCAAAAGATGCGTGACTCCATGCCACATAATTCATATGCTTTTTAGCAATTTCATTTATCTTCAGAACTTTATCTTTATCAGGAATGATATTCCTTGAGCCGTATAACAATACATCTTCGGCGTGCAAGGTGGCTGCAGATATCCCATATTTTTTATTTACGAGCAATTCCTTCTCAACTTTCTCATAAGGGTACCACCTTAATGGGCGCAATGTCACCGAACAAAATTTGCACCCACGGGGGCAACCTCTTCCTATTTCGACCAAACCATTTACGGCTGGTCTTTTAATTTCTGGAATTTCACTTAAGCTTGGCGCTTCCTTTGGCTTCTTTTCTATGTACTGTGGCAAATCCTTTCCATCTATTGCTTTTCGGAAAAGTTCTGCAACGTCTTTTTCCCCTTCTCCGTCAAAAATGCAATCTATACCATATCGGTTTGCAAAGTCCATATTATATTTAAACTGCCATACTCCCGGGCCACCGATAATCGTTTTTACCCCTTTTTCTTTAAGCGTTTTATAACCTCTGCTCTCAAATAACAGGCGAAAATATTTTGCGTTGTACGGGTCGCCAGTTTTCATTATTCCTGCAAATGTTGTTGAAGAGGGACCCCAGCCAAACGGATCCATGACATATATTCCGATAACTTTTGCCCCCCCGAAGCTGCTTATATCGCCAGGGTCAACGGTGACAGCATCTATTCCTTCATCCACTAATTTTGCTTCTATTTTACGCAGGCCGTAAGGAGCCTGCAGCGGCAGGCCATTAATTTTTTTCATTTTCGGAAAGAAAAGATAGCGAAAGAGCCATTCCGGTAGCCAGTTTGGAGGTGCACTTGTCCCAAAACCTAAAAATTCCTTTCCGTGATGGTTGCTCATCAAGGTCTTATCGCAGGTTAGTATTACATCAGCCATATTTCACCCTGAATATATTATTTCATACATATGAATTTTTTTCATCATAGAAAAGAGCAGAATAATATAAATGTTTTGAAGGCATATGTTATCTAGAATGAAAGTTGCACTTGTGGTAGAATGGTTCAACAGGGATGCAGGAGGGGTTGCATATCATGTGTCTGAACTGGCAAACGTTTTTTCCAAAAACGGAATGGATGTTACAGTTATCACCAACAAAGTTGAAAGACCGTTTTCCAATGTTAATGCAGATATCCTCGAAGTTGAGGGGGTGACAGACCCGCTATTCGGAACGAACATTTCTCCAGCTGTAAAGAAAAAATTGAAGGGATTTCTAAATGATAACTTTGATGTAGTGCATGCTCATCATGCGTTTTCAAGACTCCCACTGGCTACTCTTTCCCTTGCATACAAGCAGAACATACCATCAGTGCTTACCACGCATACGGTTTCGTTTTTTCCGGACTACGAGTACTTCTGGAATTTCATAAGCTATGGCTATCCAAGATACAGAATGGTGATTTCAAAGGTAAATAAAATCATTGCCGTGAGTGAAGCTGCAAAAAAGTTCATATCGTACTTTACCCAGAAAGATGCGGTGGTGATACCGAACGGCGTTTCCATAAAAAAATTTCATCCAGTTGATAAATATCTTGCCAGAGAAAAGGTGGGACTGGATGGCGATCCAATAATTCTTTATGTGGGCAGACTTGTCCCAAAGAAAGGGGTGGATGTTTTGATCCGTTCAATGAAAGAGGTAGTGGAAAGTTATCCACATGCCCTTCTTGTCATCGCAGGAAGCGGAAAAATGATGCCTCTCTTAAAAACACTGGTGCGCATTGCAGGGCTGGAGAAAAATGTACTGTTTTTAGGATTTGTGGAGGAAAATCTCTTACCTTATCTTTACAATTCTGCAGATGTTTTTGCTTTGCCTTCAATAACTGCAGAATCTTTCGGCATAGTATTGCTTGAAGCAATGGCATCAGGCGTTCCTGTAATTTCCACCAGAGTTGGGGGAATTGAGGAAGTTCTCGGAGGCGGAAAGTACGGATATCTGGTAGAGCCGAACAATTCCAGCGAGCTTGCAAGGGGCATTATCGAACTTCTGGATGATAAAAATCTGAGAGAAGATATTGCAAAAAAGGGCAGGGAAAGGGTGGAGAAGGAGTATTCGTGGGACAACGTAGGGAAAAGAGTTATGGCAGTTTATGAGGAAGTTGAGAAAAAATGAGGGCAATTCCATACATGCATCCAACGATATACAATCTTTATCTGCTGGCATTACATGGAAAGAGTCTTGAGAAGAGGTATCGCTTCATATCCGGGGAAATAGGTGGTGGTCAGAGGGTGTTCGAACCGGGATGCGGAACCGGGATTTTGGCAGACTATTTGTACAAAAGTTGCGATTACGTCGGCTGGGATATGAATCCCGCATTTGTAACATATCTGAAAAGAAAGGGATATAATGCGGAGATGCATGATATTTTTGATTTTGAGAATTATCCTGAGAACGATGTATGTGTGATTGTGGATGTGCTGCATCACATAGTTCCAAAAGAACAGATTCTTATTGAAAATGCTTTGAAAACAACAAAAAAACTCATAGTGGTAGAGCCGTATGAGGCATTCTCCTTCCCGCTGCCTTATCGAATTCGAAAATACTACGATTCATTTCTGGGTGACAATGACGGCATTAATCCATATGATAATAGGGTGAACTGGGCTTACTCGCCCGAAGAACTAAAAAAATATTTTACCTCGTTAGGGGCCCATAAAATTGCGGAAATCGGCAAGGATATTATGGCCGTATTTCATCCGGATAAATGCGAATAATAGTGAATATGTCGTTGCATTCAATATTGCAGAATCCTTGCCCCTTTTTCATCCACTGTGCAAGTGTAAACTTTCCCGTATTTTGATAGCACTCTGGCAATTTTTTTTGTATCGCCCATTGCAAATACAGAATTGCCGAGCATGCACATGGAAGCCATGCCATGCCTGCATGCTTCCTCCACCGCCTTTTTCACCTTTTCGTTCATGAGCCCTGTTTCTTCTGCAAATCTTCTTGAAAGGAAAAAGAAATTTTCTATGGTAGGAGAGGCGATTATTTCATTCATGCATTCCCTTCCTGATTCAGAAATTCTATCTGCCATTCTCTCATTTTTCAGTATATCCTTCGTTTTCATTTCACTTCCCAATACGGCAACCACCACCTCCCCACCGCCCTCTATTCTGCTTATTTTTCCATATAAGCCAGGCTCTTCCCTTATCTCAATGCCCCCATGCACAGAA
>JAGGSL010000075.1 GCA_021159125.1 Thermoplasmata archaeon | reverse complement strand
AATATAAGGGAATGCATTCTCTTCCCAAGAGACAAAAAAAGGATAAGCCCGTAAATCATTTCATCTTTGCATCTGCAACTATAGCCTGCCCCAGAGATATTCCTCCGTCCCCTGCTGGCACCCTCTCGTTTCTTAAAAATTTCATGTTGCTGCTCTCCACTTTCTTTTTGATTGCCCCCACAATATGTTCATTGTACGCGCATCCGCCTGAAATGCACACTGCTTTGATATGCTCTCTCTTTGCATAATCAACTGCAATTTCTGCAAGCCCCTCTGCCATGTATTCCTCTGCTGAGAAAGCCAGATTCTTTGAATCCCTGTTTCTATTTTCCCAGAGATAGTTCATGAGATGAGAGGTGCTCAATACGCTGATATCACCCCATTCTATTTCCGGTTTGATGCCGTAACTTTTTCCGCCAGCAGCATGGCTCTCCAGCTTCATTGCCGGCTCTCCTTCATATGTCCTTCTTGTACATATGCCAAGCAGGGCGGCAACCGCATCCAGGATACGGCCGCAACTTGTTGTTATTATGCCTTTCCCGTTCTCTGCCTGCTTCAGCACTATGTCTATTTCTTTCTTTCCATGTGGAAACGCCTCTTCATTGTTGCAAAGAAATTCTTTCAGACCGTCTTTTTCGTAAAGCATGCTGGCAACCATTCTTAAGGGGTACAGAGTAGCAAGGTCCCCACCTATCATGCGCTGTTTCTGAAGATGCCCAACCCTGTGATAATCAGCAAAGGAGCAATGCAAAACTTCTCCACCCCATATTGTTCCATCCTCGCCATAACCGACCCCGTCGATGGCAATGCCAATTGCTTCCTCAACGCCATGCTCGCCCATTACTGAAGCGATGTGGGCATGGTGATGCTGTACAGGTATTGCTGAAACGCCATATTCCTCTGCAAATTTTTTCGCCATTTTTGTTGTTGAGAAATGCGGATGGACATCATGGGCTATGGCATCTGCCTTTACACCTGTTAAGCCAAGAAGGTGTTTGGTTTCTTGCTCAAGAAACTGGAGTGTGTCAAATTTTTCCGTATTCCCTATATAAGGCGAAAGAAATGCTCGCCCCGCCGACATAATGCATGATGTAACATTCAACTCTGCTCCAAATGCAAGGACATTCCCTGTATCAAAGGGCAATCTGACAGGGGCAGGAACATAGCCTCTGGAGCGCCTTATAAAAGCCGGTTTGTTGCCAACAAACCTGATTACAGAATCATCGCATCTGTGGGCTATCTTTCTGTTGTAAAGAAGGAAGTAATCAACCTTCCCTTTCAGCTTCTCCATCGCTTCTTCATTTCTGTAAATTATCGGCATGCCCGGCATATTTGCAGATGTCATTACCAGGGGATGCGAACATTTCTGGAACAACATTACGTGCAGCCCGGTATACGGCAGCATTACCCCCACATTGTGAAGGGCTGGCGCCACGCCTTCCATCTCCTTCCTTTTTTTAAGGACAACAATGGGTTTTATGTATGATTTTATCATCTCCTCCTCTTCCCTGCTGAGATATGCAATCCTTTTCACATCATCAATGTTGCCTGCCATGACAGCAAAGGGCTTCTGCATCCTGCCCAAAGCTTCCCTTAACCTTTTTATGACATCTGGATAAAAAGCAGAGCACGATATATGAAAACCACCGTTTCCTTTTATTGCAATGATTTTTTTATCCATGAGCAATTCGCCTGCCTTCCATATTGCTTCCCTGCCAGACGCCACTTCATCTCCATGTTTGTCAATCAAATAAACCTGAGGGCCACATGTTTCGCATGCAACTGTCTGAGCATGGTATCTTCTGTCGGCAGGGTTGGTGTATTCTTCACGGCAGTCATCGCACATCGGAAATTCGTCCATCGTCGTGTTCTGTCGGTCATACGGAAGTTTTTTTATTACAGTATATCTGGGCCCGCAATTCGTGCATGTCGTGAAGAAATAATTGTATCTTCTGTTTTTCGGGTCTGTCATCTCCCTTATGCAATCATCGCATATGCCTATGTCCGGAGGAATTATGGATATCTCCCTGCCTTTCACATTGCTGCTTTTTTTAATCTCAAAAGTTTTTAGCCCCTCATTTTTTTTCCATTCAACATCAATGCTGTCAATGCGTGCCAGCGGCGGCTTCTTTGCTTCAATATTTTCAATGAATTTTTTTATTTCTTCCCTTTCTCCTTCAACAACCACCTCAACTCCTGCATCACCCAGGTTGAGAACATATCCTTTAAGAGCATGGGCAGTGGCAAGGCGGTAAATGAACGGGCGGAAGCCAACTCCCTGAACAATGCCATTGACTCTTATCTCTGCTCTCATTTTCAATGATGAGAACAGCCCCATATTTAATTATTTTTACTTGAGTGCCAAATGCGCCACAATATTCCTCGCCTTCCCCACAACCTCGCCAGGATTTCTGCCCAGAATGCGAACCATCGCTTCCTTGCCAATGCCGCCTTCATCCCACACAATATCAGGCATACGACCAAGCAAGGTTATTGCATGGTCTGTTCCCCACTCCATTGTTGAGTTTCCAGGAGGCTCATCTTTGCGGTCAAAACTTGCCGATTCAAGACCTGCCTCGTCGCATGCTTTCACCACATCATCGGAATATGCAATGTTCATGGCAGAGCGCATGTTCCCATCATGCCTCATACAGGCAAGAACAATGGATGCGATATGCTTTGAAGCGCCGAATCTGCACTCACCTGATTGAAAAATCTTCCCGGTCTTGCCCTTCCTTCCAATCCTCCCCTCTATTCCGCATATTTCCTCATATGACGAGGCGCCTTCCATTGCATATACAAAATTTATTCCCACCTCCGGCACAAAAGCAGGCGGAAGGAACGACAGTAATTCATCAACTGCATTCTGGAGTGAAAGCCATGTCCTCGCTTTTTCCATCTGCTCTTCGTAATGTTTTTTGTAACTTCCCGCTTCATGCCCCCCCTCAATAACATTCAAAACAGGGATATGGTCTGCCCTCTGCCTGACAATATCCACACCTCTGCCAGGTGAAATTCCGGCCGCAATCGCCGACCAGGTGTATGCCTTTGCTTTTCTTGCTGCTTCCACCAGCCCATCTTCCCCTGCAAGAAATGCCGCAAGGAAGGCGGAGAAGGTACAGCCTGAGCCATGCGCCTTTCTATCCATTTTTGGAAGGACAAAGATATAAAATTTTTTGCCGTCGAATAATATATCTGCAGCATCTCCCTTGATATGCCCCCCTTTTATGAGAACATTTTCAGCCCCCATTTCGTGAAGTGAAATGCACGCCCTCCTCGCATCATCCATGCTTTTTATTTCAATATCGCACAATTTCTCCGCCTCGGGAACATTTGGAACCAGGAGATAGCATGACGGAATAAGATGTTTCTTTATTGCATCCGATAGGCCGGTAGAGGATAGGGAATGGCCTGTTGTTGATGAAAGAACAGGGTCGACAATAAGTTTTGCCCCCTCCATTTTTTTTGCCACAAGTTTAACGACCTCGGGCGAGTAAAGCATTCCGGTTTTGGCGGCCCCAACCTCAAAGTCGCTCAGGATAGCATTGATTTGGGATTCTATTTCGTTTACGGGCAGGGGATAAATGCTTTTCACTCCGACCGTATTCTGAGATGTCACGCATGTTATGACAGAAGTGCCGTGCACGCCTGCAGTAACGAAAGATTTCAAGTCCGCCTGTATGCCTGCCCCCCCGGATGAATCCGAACCGCCGATTGTCAGAGCAACTTTATGCATAGGACTATAGAAAAAAATGATTTAAGTATGTTTACCCGCCTGTTCTGGTTGAAAAGCAGAGGTGACATCAAAAATCAACGACAAGCAACTATTTATATAAGAAATATAATGAAGGCATGAAGAAAAAGATTGCAATTGTAATTTTTTTAATATCGACTTTGCTGTCTCAGGCTTTAGTACTATGGGCAGTTCCTAACAGCAATGGCGGAACAGGCACTGAAGCAGGTGATATCCATATCGACTGGGTAGACCCCTCGGGCGGTGCCTTTTTTGCTACTCAACTTACTGCTGCTAATTTCAGTGTAAGCTGGTCCATGGACCAGAGTATACCCCCCTGGGCGGAGGACGATCCGTCTGCCTCTAACCATCTGGAATGGCTTACAATAAATGTGGGCAGCTATATCTGGAACCCGGACACAAGCAACTGGGAATATGCCTCTGCCGGTTATAACTTCGGTTTAACCTGGGAGTCAAAACCACCTCAGCAGCAAGCAGTAATTCCCGGTCGCATAATCCTTTCCCCTGTTCCTCGCCTGAACGAGAGCTGTGATGTCACAATCCGGTTTGTAGCCACAATGGAGTGCGGAGACAGTTATGGAAGCAACTGGCATTCCGAGAGCGAGATTATAGAACGCAGTTATACCTACGTGCCCCCGATAACTCCCTCTTTTACAATTACGCCAGAAAATCCGAAGGAAGGAGACACAATAAAGTGCAATAGCACCGTCATCAAGGCTTCCCCGGAAATTGAAATAACAAATTATAGATGGGAAGTTTATGACCCCCTGGATGGCTCCTGGGTCAACGTTTTGGGCGAGGGTGCCAATGCAACTTCGGCTGAATGGGAGCCCCATGCATACTGGCCGCCCTTTGCAGGAAGGTATAACATAACACTGAAGGTATCATGCAAATGGGAAAATGTTTCCTATATAAGCGACAACAGCTACTGGTCGGCAACTCTGGAGAAAGAAGTGGAAATTCTTCCGAATGCTGAGCCTGTCAATGCTTCATTTACGATAGAACCGGCAAGCCCGAGCATCAATGATGTGGTGTATTTCAACGATACTTCCGAATCTGCCTTTCCGGAAAACGAAATTCGCTGGGAAGTGAACGGAGAACCGTTAGAGGACTTCGAAGATGTCAATAGCATATCGTATAAATACGATGGTAACTACAACAAAGCAGGATGGAGCTGGTCCAATCCTTCTGCAGGCACATATAATGTGAGTTTGTGGATAAACACCACTGCAGGATACACCGATTCGGCAGAAAAAACATTTGAAATAAAGGAATCAGTTAATTCAATAGAGATAAAAGCGGATACTGGAGGTGTTGCTACAGATCGAATTTCGGGTGCCAGAATAACGGTTACGCTGCCGTCAACTTCCGCCCAAACCGTCACCTTAACAGATGGAAAAACCACGCTGACCGAAACAGCGGTTAACGGCGAAGCAATCTTCAGCTATATTCCCGATACGGAAAAACTTGGCTTATCCCCTTCAGATATTCCTCCAGATGGAGCAGACATAACATTGACAGCAACAGCTGGCGGGCAATCTAAAACAATCAATTTGAAAGTGTACCGGAGACCTGTTCTACTCGTACACGGACTCTGGTCCGACAGCCACATGTGGGACAAAATGAAGGGATGGCTGCAAAACGATGGCTTCACTGTTTATACCATCGATTATCCCAATGTGGCGTCGCCAGCGGCAGTTGCCACCAATCAGTTTGCCGACAAAATACAGGCAATTAAGAAAAATTTCAGCCAGCAGTACAATGCCAACGTATCCAAAATAGATGTCATTGCCCATAGCATGGGCGGCGTCATTGCCAGACATTACATCAACCAGTTTCAGGGCAGTCCGAACGTGGACATATACACGCTCATCACTGTTGGCACACCACATAAGGGAAGTCCCTGGCCGGGAATCTATCACGACTGGGTGAACACCCGGTCAGAAATAGGGCTGGTGATGACGGGCATCCAGCATTTCTTTCCCAAAGGTGCAATGGGAAAAGACGGTCCGGCATTGGATGCTCTGAAGCCGGGAAGCGCATTTATCACGGAACTAAACAGCCATGCTAACAATCCGGATGTAAACTACTATGCCATCTGCGGAACCTACAACCTGCTCACCAATCTATGCGTAATAGACATATATGATAATATGAACGACTTTGAGAGATTGCTCGCAGGACAGGGGGAAGGCGGCTTGTGGCGGCTTGCAAAGTCCATTGGCGGTGGTTTGCAGACAATTTCCGGCGACGGCGTGGTGGAGCTGAGCAGCCAGCGATATGCAGAGGCGATAAAAGACGGTTACTATGTCAATGCCTGGCATTGTGGGGAGGGAGGCAACCATGGCGTTTTCGAGATATCCTCCCTGATTCTCAAAGGACGGAAGGAGGTCATACCCACAACATATCAATATCCCTCTCTGCCGACAATAACCGTAGGCTATTTCTATTCCACATCTGAGAAATTTGAACTTCTCAAAAAAGGGTTCATATACGGGATTACCGACAAAACCCTGACAGAGGGAGACGTGGTAGAGGTGGGCGATATACTGGAAATCCTCTACAACGACTACGAATGGAACATGAACGAAGATGACTATGCCTGGGTAAAGCTTCAGATAACCGAGCAGGGGCAGAAAGCAGGGGCGATATTTGTCCGCATGACGTTTGACAAGGGTGAAGAATGGGCAAGGTTGAAGCCGTTCATAAGAATTGATGTTCTCAGCCCCAACTCATTCTATGTTCATCACCCGTACGGAAGTGACATACAGGTCAGGACTGTGTATGGCGGGCCGATTACGGTGTTTACTGACAATGGGCTTATTAACAGCCCCGACCCAGACCTTCTGATTTTTATTGATAGAGACAACAATACCGAGATATCCCTGATGGAAGGAGATATAACGGTATTTGATAATTATAACAATACTGAAAACCTGACAGCAGGACAAACGGTATCGCTTTATCCCAATAGCTCAATGGGAAACCCCGCCACTTTAGATTTATCCGCGATTAACAAATGGTGGGCAACAATCAAAGTGCTGGATCATGTTCTCTGCAAAAATGTCGATTCTGACGGGAATCCCGTTAAAGTGACGAACACCTTTACTACTGACGATACGGTCTATTCATGGCTTAACTTATCTAATGCCTCTAACGGAGATAAAGTACGCTGGGTGTTCCAGGGGCCCGACAACTTAACCGAAGAGTCGCAATATACAATTGATTGGAATGGAGATGGGCTGTGCTATGCCTGGCTGGACTTAAGCAAGTACAGCGAGCAGATAAAGGGCTCATGGAATGTCACGGCATACATTAACGGAGAAATGGATTCAGTAGCATACTTTAATGTGAAGAAAATTTCGGCTAATACCCCTGGGTTTGAGACAATATTGCTCATGGGAGCGATAACCGCAGTGTTGGCAATAATGAAAAAGAAGGATAAGAAGTAAAAATGCGTTTAACTTTTCCCACTGTCATTCATTCCATCAACCATATCCGTAATTCTCTAAATGAGCATATAGTAGGACATCTCTTCAAAATTACTCCTAAAAGATTTTAAGTTTATCTGCATTTAACATCATGCCAAAAATTGTTGTGAAGAAGGATGGGAGAGAGGAGGAATTCATTCCTGAAAAAATTGTGGTTGCAGCCGTGAGAAGCGGCGCAACACCTGAAGTGGCAAGGAAGATTGCAAAAGACATAGAAAAAATTGAAAAGGAAAAGATAGAAAGCAGTGAGATAAGGGAGGAAGTGCTCAAAAATTTAAGGAAGGAAAGCCCCATACTTGAAAAAAGATGGCTGGCATATGACGAATCAGTGAAGCGCCTTTACAAGCATTATAAAGACGGGCTATATGGGTGAATTCACGAAAAATTTTAAATAATATTTTATGTTGGGGGGAGCGGTGATATAGTGGACGAAGAAAAGAACGAAGGAAATATAGTATTTGTCGGAAACAAAGCGCCAATGAGCTACGTGATTGCCGTTATAACGGAATTCGAGCAGGGAGCAAACAACGTTGTTCTGAAGGCCCGGGGAAAGGCCATTTCAAGGGCCGTGGACGCTGCCGAGATAGTGAAAAACAAGTTTCTGCCAGATGTCAAGGTAACGAACATCTCCATAGGAACAGAGGAAATCGAATCCGAGGAAGGCGGCAAGAGAAACGTATCTTCAATGGAGATAAATCTTGCAAAGTAGGCTGATTTCACTTTTTCCATTTCTTTATTGTTCAGTGCAAGCCCTATTTTTCAATCTAAAAATGTTTAATACAGCCTCATGATTATACCTGTGTGGAAGAAGCAAAATTAGGACTGGCTATATCCCATGTTCTCAAAGCGATAATTTTTCTAATGGGCGTATGGTCTGCATACAAGCATGACTGGCAGTGGGCCTTCGGCTGCTTCTTTGCCTTCCTGCTTGCAATGAGTCCTCTTTTTATAAAAAGAAGCTATCACATTTCCCTCCCGTGGATTATGGAATTGCTCATTGTTGTGGCATTTTCTTTTCACGTATGGGGCGGTGTTCTGCACCTGTATTCCCTCGTATACTACGACAAGATAGCGCATTTCTCGGTTTCTGCCATCGTTGCATTTTTTGCCCTGACAATCATATATCTGCTCGACGTTTACTGGGAAGGACTGCACATGGACATATTTATGGTCGGCTTTTTCATTTCCATTTTTACCATTGCCATGGGAACGATATGGGAGATAGGAGAATTTGCCTCTGACCAGATTTTTTCTCATGGGATACCTGTTGCCCAGATCAGCCTGCAGGACACGATGACAGATTTAATTGCTGACTCCCTGGCAGGCATTATTGTTGGGGTTACAGGCGCTCTATCGATAAGAAGAGGAGAACTGAAAGACATAATACATCCTCTTGACAGGGAAATGGAAAAAATAAGCAACAGAAGTTTTCTGCAGGCAAAGGAGAAGGCAATGGAAACATTGAAAAAAGCAATGGAAAATAATGAGGTCGACAAAAAAGCGATTCCCATTATTGAGAAACTGAATGGCATTGACGAGTTTTTTACCACAAGCAGCTGCTCTGGAAGAATAGTGATTATGGAATTGCCATCCATCGGAAACAAAATCGATGCAAGGTTTCTCGGAAAATGGGATGATAAAATCAAAATTCAGGATATAAAAAATGCGTTGGAAAATGCAGAAAAGGGGGAGATATGGATGCTTGCTCAGCCGCCTATTTTCCATGTATCTGCATCGGATGTAAATGCAGCATCCAAACTAATAAAAGTTGCAAAGCAGAGCGGATTCAAAAACTCGGGCATACGGTCAATTGGAAAACGAGTGACGGTTGAGGTAAGAAGCACCGAGGAGGTGGATGTACCTCTTGGAATAGACGGTAAATTGTTATGTGACGAAAAATATCTTTCCCTCCTTGTTTCTATTGCAAACGAGATAATGGACAGGATAGAGAAAAAACTCAAGGTGTTTGAAAGAAAGATAGAAGAATTGGGCTGATTTATTTATCATCACCAACTTTTATTAACACCATTTCCATATATGAATGATGAACTTCAAGGGGAGAGATATAGTTTCCATAAAGGATCTGACAGAAGAGGAAATACTGCATATTCTCGACATCGCCGAGGGCATGGTTCCAATAGCACGGGGGGAGGAGAAAAGTAATCTGCTCGAAGGAAATATAATGGCCTCACTTTTCTTTGAGCCATCGACAAGAACACGCCTTTCATTCGAAGCAGCAATGAAGCGGCTCGGCGGCAATGTCATAGGGTTCGCCCGGCCAGGTGCCACCTCAATACAAAAAGGGGAAAGTCTTGCAGATACGATAAGAACGGCAGAAAGCTACTGCGATGTCATAGTCATGCGCCATCCGCAGGAAGGCTCTGCAAGAATGGCTGCGGAATTTGCTTCCGTGCCGATTATCAACGGAGGGGACGGCGCCGGTCACCACCCGACACAATGCCTCCTCGATCTGTTCACCATAAAGAAAGAAAAAGGAGATATAGGCAAAAATAAGGTTGCACTTGTCGGAGATTTAAAATATGGCAGAACCGTTCATTCGCTTGCCTATGCCCTTGCCATGTTCAAGGCAGAGATGGTTTTCGTAGCCCCTGAACAGCTTCAGATGCCTTCCGAAGTCGTAGAAGAATGCAAGGCAATGGGCGCAACCATATCATTTGAGACAGACCTTGAGAAGGCTGTAGAAGATGCTGACGTTCTTTACGTCACCAGAATACAAAAAGAGCGTTTCCCCGACCCAGAGGAATACAACAAGGTTGTGGGCATATATAAGGTTGATAAAAAATTACTGGAGAATGCAAAGAAAGGCATAATAGTCATGCATCCTCTGCCAAGAGTATATGAAATAGCGCCTGAGATTGATAACACCGAATATGCATCTTACTTCCGCCAGGCGTTTAACGGAGTGCCCGTGAGAATGGCTATTCTTGCGCTTGTTCTCGGAGGGATAAAATGAAAGAATTAAAGATTCAGCCAATAAAGAACGGTACCGTCATTGACCATATAACTCCGGGAAATGCCCTCAAAGTTCTTAAGATTCTAAAAATTCCGGAGAACGTCAGCGACTCGATAGTAAGCGCCGTCATGAATGTGGAAAGCAAGAGGGGCAGGAAGGATATAGTTAAAATCGAGAATCGTGAGTTGAAAGCAAGCGAGGTGGACAAGATAGCGCTTATTGCTCCGAACGCTACCATAAACATCATCAGAGATTATGAAGTGGCTGAAAAGCACCATGTTGTTGTGCCCGATGAGATTGTGGGCATAGTAAAGTGCGCAAACCCGAACTGCATCTCAAATTCTAAAGAGCCCATACAGCCCCGCTTCATAGTAAAAAGCAGGGAGCCGCTGCGCATCAAATGCTTCTACTGTGAGCGCGAACTGGAAGACATATCCTCAGGGCTCATGTAAATACAAGACTCCCTCCAGGAAATCAGCGGTTACCAGATGTGTACTGCCCCTTACCCCATAAGGGTATTTCCAAATTCCTTTTTATTACCTTCAGTTTATCCTTAAATCTCCCCGTGACGCTTTCGATATCTACCCAGAAACTACAGGAACGGATGCATACAATATTAGACCCATAGAGGAACTCGCCAAAACATTCATCTCCTATAAATTCTAAAAACGATTTTGCTTTATACAACAAATAAAACTTTGCAGAGCCAAAATGTTCTTCAGTAAAGATAATCCTGTCACCCATGCCTATGCAATATTTATCTAACTGTTCATAGCCGCCTACCCATGCCTCTGCCAAACCCGCGACCTTTTCCTCTCC
Organism: Thermoplasmata archaeon; assembly: GCA_021159125.1. Classification (GTDB taxonomy): domain Archaea; phylum Thermoplasmatota; class E2; order UBA202; family DSCA01; genus VBQP01. The sequence goes on along the minus strand of JAGGSL010000075.1, from coordinate 1,120 downwards.
CCCGACCACGGCCCATATCCCTCCAAAAACCTCTGCCCCTCGAAAAGTTTTGGTTATTACTGACGTCTGTCTGATTGTCCTGGTTGCTCAAAATAATTGCATGCTCAGGACATGCTTTTGCCGCCTCTTCGATACAATCAGCTTTTTCATTTCTAACATGTGCTTTCCTCCTTATTACTTCAAAGCCCTCCGGGCATATGTTCTGGCATATCCCGCAACCTATGCATTTCGATACATCGATTTTTACCATCTTTATTCCTCTTTTGAAATAAGTTTTCTGTGGAATTCGCAATGTTGTATAAGTAGTTTTGCGGGGCGATAATGCATGGACTGATACGTATTAAGGCACTTATTTTATCAACGTGACATACTCCCCGCCATGAATGGCGGGGCTTCTCATGAAGGGGAGGGTTGGCAGAATCCATTCAATGTGGTTTGATGTACTTTATGTTTTCTCACATAATTTATGGCCGTTTCAGCATCTGCATCTCCCACAGTTCTGTAAAACTTTCCCGGACTCCAGAAATGTCCTCTTGGGTATCTCAATCGAAACTTCGGCTGTCGTTTGAATAATTCATGAGACGATGCACCTTTTAGCAAATGAAAGGCCTGGGAAATGCTCATTGTTGGAGGTACATCTGCTATCAGATGGATATGATCTGGCATCACGGCCATTTCAACAATTATGATGCCATGTCTCTGTGCAATTTTTTCCAAAATGTTTTCACAAAGTTTTTTATTCTCTTCCTTCTTAAACATCTGATACCTGTACTTGGGGCACCATTCAAAGTGATAAACACTTTGCCCAACTCGATGGCTTCCGCTAATCAGTTTCATTTTTTCGCGCTCTGGACAGGTGTTGTTGCACCCGCTTTAGCGGGTGCGCCTGTCCAAAATTCAAAACAAATATTATCTAAAAAGCCTTGCTAAAAAAGCTTGCACGCGATTCATCCCCTACCTAAAGGTTGGGGATTTCTCGCTATAGTGTGTTAAGAAGCAGATAATAGCCCCAAAAAAGGTTTATTGCATCGATACAGGACTGATAAATTCAATTGCATTTATGGTGTCTGAAAATAAAGGAAGGCTTATGGAAAATGTAGTTGCAGTTGAGTTAATGAGA
>JAGGSL010000093.1 GCA_021159125.1 Thermoplasmata archaeon | reverse complement strand
GAATATTTGCTTTGCATTGTTGCATTGAGGGCGGCAAATGAGATGTACATGGAGGGAATGTAGTCTGCTTCCGGCAATCTTATACCGAGTTTTTTGAATTCTTTTGATACCTTCTTTCCTGCGCCGAGGGCTGTGGCGTAAACAAGCCATTCTTTCCATATTGATATGTCCTTGCTTTCATATTTCTTTAATTGAGCAATCTCGAGCAGGAATCGCCTGAAGGAGTCCCATTCCATCTTTTCCTTATAGTATTCCTTCTTCCAGCGCCCGAAAAGGGTTGGAGGGGCAGAAACCGTGGAAAGGAACTGGATGAAAAAGAGAAATGAATATGAGAATGATTCGAACAGCACGGGATATTTGTCAAAGTAGGACATGTAAAGGAAAAATGAAATGATGAATATCAGAAATGCAATTGAAGAAAATATTGTCATTGAAAGGCGGCCATTTATTATGAATTCTTTTGCATCTCTGACGCTGTAGAGACCTCCCATCTCGTTGCTCAGGGCCGTTATTCTGCTGGCGCTTTCTATCTCATTTATTTCATCTTTAAATGAGTTCAATGAAAAAATTCCGTTTTCAGAATGCCTTTCCAGAAAAGAGACGACTTTGCTTTCGTAGTCGTCCAGCCCATCTTTTTTCAATATCTTTATTTTTATATCATCTCCGTTTTCAATTTCTATTATTTTTCTAACGTGCAAATCAAGCAGAGTCGCATAAAATCCGTCTTTATCAAAATGTGTTGCACTCCCCTTAAAAACCAAATTGACACGCCAGGGCTTTCTTTTTTTGGGGACGAAACTCAAATATTTGGGTACAACAAATTTCTTCTCTCTCCCGAAGAGGTAGTATACCAGCAGCAAAATGGCAGGAAATAAAAAAACCATGCCTTTCATGAGATAAGAAAACGCCTCCGCAATCTTGTAGCCAGCGTAATATCTCTCATTGGCACTTATTGTTTTTTCTTTAACGTTGTTCGTCTCATACAAAAACCTTTGATTTGATGAATTTAATAGAAGTTCTACCTCAAGCAATCCGTTTTTCTGGCTTTTTCCTTCCAAAATGTACCTGCTCCCGTCTTTCTCTATGCTGAATTGCGGATGGGAAAAAATTTTGCGTATTGTGCCACTGCTGTTGTCCAGAACTATCTTAAAATTTTTATACGGAACGTGCTGCCCTGCAAATTTTATATTCATATGGTACAGCTCGCCATCATATTCTACAGGAGGGTATATCCTGTATGAATAATCTATCTCATATCTTCCTCTTTCATATCCATCCGGATTGTAGCAGCCAGCCTCGTTGAGATACGCCTTTTCACGGATTATATCCGAGTATGTGCTACTGGAGTAAACATTTCCATAGTAGTCCTTTACATACGGAATATAGGAGCAATTCATGTCGATTAATTGCACGAACGGCTCATTGAGGCTTTTGTTATATAACAAAGGAACATCCCATACGCGGTACAGCATTGTAAAATCACTTTTTACATCATATGTATAACTTTCATTCAGAAATCCGTCTGGCGAGAAATAAGCTCTGTATTCGTCAACAGTCAAACCTCCTCCGTACTCAAAATAATTTATAGCATGATAACCTGAAAAAGCAATTGTTATGGACGCTAAAATAAAAATGGAGAGCAGCCAGCCTTCCTTCAAGCTTCCCACCTTAGAGATGGCTCGCCTTCTTCAAACTCCAGATATTCCATCTTTCCGAATGAAAACATCGATGCAACCATGCTTGATGGCACTACATCTACCATCGTATTATACTCCTGAACAATATTATTGTATGTATACCTGTGCCTTGCTATTTCGTCCTCTATGCTGGTTGTTGCATCCATTAATTTTTTCACGCTTTCTGATGTTTTCAACTCCGGGTAATTTTCAACTGCCACTTTTATATCCCCGAGTATTTTCCTGCTAGCATCCTCTATCTTTTTGATATCCTTTGCATCTCCTTTCATCACATCGCTTCTCATTTTCGTTATGTTTTCAAGGGTCGATTTCTCAAATTTTGCATAGCTTTTCACGCTATCGACAAGCTCGGAAAGCATGTCGAGCCTTTTCTTCAGAGCAACCTTTATCTGTCCCAGGGTGGCGTCGCCGGCATTCTTCAGCCTTTTAAATTTGTTGTAGATTGCTACGATGTATAAAGAAAAAATTATTATTATGGCTAAGAGAACAGCCCCTGTTATTAAATATATCATAAATTGAAATTAAATGAGCCTTTAAAAGATTATCTGAATTGTTCGTGTTCGTGCGCGCAATCACGGAGAATAAAAAATGCTTATATAATCTGAACAATTTATGCGGCAATGAACGAGCCGCAGCTGAATATCGAAAAGGGAGAGGTGCGCAAAGGACTGGTGAAGTGTGCAGAGCTGGAAGACGGAAATCCTGTAACAATACCCTACTTTGTCATGAGAGGAGTAAAGAAAAAGCCTGTTCTGCTGTTAAATGCGGCGCTGCACGGCGACGAAACTTATGGAATTGGAGGTAAAAAGCGCCTTTTCGAAAAAATAGACCCCATGAAGCTTAATGGAACGATACTTGCTGCGCCGATTGTAAATACCCTTGCTTTCAAAGCGAGAGATAGAATGGACCCTGTTGACAAAAAAGACCTCAACCGACTTTTCCCCGGCAAAAAGGACGGTACAGTCACAGAAAGAATAGCATACCATTTCTTCAACAAGTTTGTTAAAAAAGCAACTTTCGGGATAGACCTCCATACAGGCATGAAGGGCCATCTGCTCGTTCCCCATCCGAGGGTGAGAGTGTTTGACAATTCATCTCCTCCTCTTGAATATCCGCAGGCTCTCGGAACAGAGATAATTTTTTACCATGAGGGTAAAAAAGGAATGCTTAACATACAGGCGGAAAAAATAGGCATACCCATTGTATGCTTTGAAATAGGAGAGGCAGGTCGCCTTGACGAGTATTACATAAACGAGGGTTTTAAAGGAGTAACGAATTTTATGAAATACTTCGGCATGATTGACGGAACTCCGGAAATGCCGGAAAAGCAGATTTTGCTTAAGGATTACATGGAAATTCCTGCAAAGATGGGAGGGTTTTTCCATCCCAAGGTAAATGCAGGAGACGTTATCAAGAAAAACCAGGTTGTTGGTATAATAAGTTCTCCGTTTTATAATGAAAGATATTATGTGAAAGCATTGGAAGATGGGGTTATAATAGGCATACGCACCCAGCCCATTGTGCGGCCTGGAACAACTGTTGCATGGTTCATGACATTTGACCAGGGGAAGATCCTGCCAAGTCTGAAAAGAAGGAAGGTAGTGGAGAAATCCTCCAGAACATTCTCGATGGTGCAGAAGAAAGGGGTAGAGTTTAAACAATAGGCTCGTTTTTCCTGGTGTGCTCCCATATTTTATTGACCAGAGATGCCACCTTCTCATCCACTGAGCCGCTGCTCTTCCCGTACCACCTCCTTATGACGTCGCCGCTTGTTCTCCTCTTTTTCACCCTCCTCTTTATTATATTCAGATATCTGGGGTTGCATCCGAGAGTTTTTATTCCCTTTTCTGCCTTCTCAATGCCGCTCATGAGGTAATCTTTCACATCTATTGATTTGCCGTTCCATATGAATTCTCCCCTCAATGATTTCTTTATTGCTTCTATTCTATTTATTTCAATTTCTTTCAGTGAGGGAAATTCCTGCCTGCTCCATGTCTGTGCATATTTCAGCCTGCCTATGGTGTATTCTATAAGAGCCATGTTTTCCTTAATTGTACACTGCATTGGGTAAACCCTGTTCTCCACCCTGAAGGGTATCTCGAATCTTATGCGTGCATCTTCATGCCTTTCTTTCACCATATCTCTGAGAGTTGCACCCATAACATACGGGAAGGAGGTAAGATAGTCGCCGTAGTCCATCAGGGATGATATGGGGTATCTTTTCAGGCGGGGGAAGCCGGCATTGCCCCCGTCCGCCTGCTCGTAAAGCAAAAGGCGGCTTTCCTTGTAGTCAAGAATCTCCCCTGCCATGATGGGGCTGTTCGCAGATATGGCAATGTACTCAGGAATGGTATAAAGCAGTCTGTTGAATTTATCAGCAACGTCATCTGGCGACTTTCCCTGTATATGGAGATGAACAGATTGTATGCAGAGAGCAACGTGCTCTGCCTTGATTTTTTTACTTCCGACCTTTATCGGCGGAAACTGGGAGCGCCATGAAGCCATCTTTTTTGCCCTTGCAGTTTTCGATATCCAATTATCGGAAAAGGCAGAGGGATGCGGATTGGAACCAATAAGCAAAAATATGGCTTCTTTCCCGTGTATTTTCTCGGCAATATCCACTATGCTTTCAATGACATCCAGCAGATATTCCTCCATCTCTCTCAGAGCTTCTGTCGAGTATTGCCTCGGGAGAGTTCTTATCTCCAGCTGCGCTGCTCCTGCCTCCTCTCCGAACTCAAAATTGCGGTACATGCTATTCAGTTCTGGAATTAATTCGGACGTTTCGAGAGGCTTTCCCTCTGTGTCTGTGAGCACTCCTTCGAGCTCCATGCCGAATACATAATCTTCGGTATGGTAACCGTGCTCATCCCATGTTTTAAGATACTCCCTCAGATCATCAATTGTTTTGAGTTCCATGGTATACCCCCGGCAGGCATTACTGCCTGCCGTTATATTTTTACGGTTCCTTTAGCTTTATTCCGCTCCGAACTGCGAGGCAATTTTAACGTATCTCTCAACTTCCTTTTTGGAGATTGGAGCTACTTTTTTCAGCGCCTCTTCAAAGTGCTTTGCCCTGACCTTAACTTTCTTCAGCTTCTCCTTTTCTATCGCACCGCCCTTGTTTATATGCTCCCTTATCGCGTTCATGACTGCCTCGTTGCACAGCGTTGCAATGTCCGAGCCTGTATATCCCTCCGTCTTTTCAGCAAGTTTGTCCAAATCGACATCTTTTGCAAGCGGCTTCTTCTTCGTATGTATGCGGAAGATTTCTTTCCTTGCCTCTTTATCGGGAAGCGTTACATATATGTGGCGGTCAAATCTGCCAGGTCTGAGAAGCGCAGGATCAATTATGTCGGGACGGTTTGTTGCTGCAATCACCGTCACATCCCTCAACTCCTCAAGTCCGTCCAGCTCTGTCAGAATCTGGCTTATAACGCGTTCAGTCACGTGAGAATCGCTTGAAGACCCTCTTGTGGGCGTTATGGAATCGATTTCATCGAAGAATATGATGCATGGCGATGCCTGCCTCGCCTTCCTGAATGTTTCTCTGACAGCCTTCTCGCTCTCTCCGACCCATTTTGAAAGGAACTCTGGCCCTTTCACGCTTATGAAGTTTGCCTCGCTCTCAGTTGCGACTGCCTTTGCAAGCATCGTTTTCCCTGTTCCCGGTGGCCCGTAAAGCAGAATTCCCTTTGGCGGGTTTGCATCCATATGGTAGAACAAATCGGCGTATTTCATTGGCCATTCGACGCTTTCTCTCAACGACTGCTTTGCTTCTTCAAGTCCTCCTATGTCGTCCCAGTGCACGTTGGGGCTTTCTATGACCACTTCTCTCATTGCGGACGGGGTCATGGATTTGAATGCCTCGTAGAAGTCCTTCTCTGTGACCTCTATTTTATTCAGTATTTCGGCAGGTATGCTTTCCTTCTCCAGGTCTATCTCCGGAAGCACACGTCGGAGAGCGCGTATCGCCGCTTCCTTTGAGAGAGCCGCCAGATCGGCGCCTGAATAGCCGTGGGTTATACTCGCCAGTTTGTCTAAATCAACGTCTTTTGCAAGGGGCATTCCTCTTGTGTGGATTGTGAGAATTTCCCTTCTTCCTTTCTTGTCAGGTATGCCTACCTCTATCTCTCTGTCAAACCTTCCGGGGCGGCGCAGCGCGGGGTCTATATCATTTATGCGGTTGGTTGCGCCTATGACGACAACTTTTCCTCTCTCCTCAAGCCCGTCCATGAGTGCAAGAAGTTGTGCCACAACTCTGCGTTCCACATCTCCCTTCGTCTCTTCCCTCTTGGGCGCTATTGAGTCAATTTCGTCGATGAATATTATTGAAGGAGCGTTTTCCGATGCTTCTTTGAATATCTGTCTCAGATTCTCCTCGCTCTGTCCGTAGTATTTGCTCATTATTTCAGGACCGCTCAGCGTGTAGAAATTTGCATTTGTTTCGTTTGCGACTGCCTTTGCAATAAGCGTCTTGCCAGTTCCAGGCGGGCCATGGAGCAGCACCCCTTTTGGCGCTTCAACACCTATTTTTTCGAACAATTCAGGATATTTCAACGGAAGCTCAATCATCTCCCTTACCTGTTTTATCACGTCTGTCAGGCCGCCTATATCTTCGTATGTTATGCGAGGTATTTTCATCTCCTGCTCCTTTGCGGGTTTGTCGCTTATGCTTATTTCTGTTTCTCTTTCTATTATTGCTGCATCTCCGACGGGAGAAAATTTGGTGACAGCAAGGTCAATTTTTCTTCCCATGACGTTGAGTTCTATGATATCTCCTTTTGTGATGACCCTGCCTTCAAGTATCTGGGATAAATATTCTTCACCGCCAACTATTCTCAACTCTTCTAAAGGAGCGAGAGTTACTTTTTGAGCACTTTTTGCAATTGCTTTTTTGATTGTGACCTTATCGTCAATACCTGCCCCGGCATTTCGCCTTATAGCCCCTTCTATCCTTATTATGCCCTTTCCGTAATCTTCCGGATAGCCGGGCCAGAACAGACATGCTGTCTTTTTCTTTCCTTCTATGATTATTACGTCACCTGCTGTGAGCCCTAATTTTTCCGCAATTTCGGGATCGACTCTGCCTATGCCTCTTCCGACATCTCTCGGCTTTGCTTCTGTTTCTTTTAACATTATAATCGCTTTCATTTTTATCACCTCATTATTATTTCATTATTATTTTCTCTTTACTTCTATATTATCTATTCTTTATTTGTATTTATATTCTTTACTTATATCCACTTATTATGCTTTTTACTTACTATGCCCCAGCGATGGTTGGCATCAGGAATAAATAAAAAGGAAGAGAGGGCTTATTCGATGCTTATCTTCTTGCCCTTTTTCTTCGGCTTCGCTTTCTTCAGCTCTATGTCCAGTACGCCGTTCTGGTAGCTTGCCTTTGCAGAGTTTGCATCAACCTCGCATGGCAGTTCCACTTCCTTGTAATATTTTCTCTTGTCTTTGTCAACTTTGATGGTCAGTGTATTCTCTGTGATTTCCAGGTCAATGTCTTTCTTGTCCACGCCTGGCACTTCCGCAGTCACGCTTATTGTGTCCTTTCCTTCGATTACGTCAACAAGCGGCTCCCTGCTCTCGAGCTGCTGCGGCGCGGCGCCAGCTCGTGGAACATTTCCGAATTCCTGGAAGTGCGGCTTTCCGTCTGGCCCAACTCTGAGAGACCAGCCGTAGACGTAGGGACCGCCTTTTTCAGGGGATGGAAGTTTGCCGCTCATTGCCTCTCTGAACACACGGTTCATGTACTGCTGAGTTCTTTTGAACTGTTCCTCGAATTCGTCGAATATGTCTGATGTGAACGGGAAAGCCCATCTGCGTGAAATGTCATCAAACCATTCATCAAAGATATCTCCCTCATCTTCCTCATCTTTTCTTCTTATTTTCCTTACCATTTTCATCACCTCCATGCTTTTGGCATAGATTACAAAACAGTATATCAGTTCTACTATAAATACTTTTCGGTTGGGGGTTATGCCACGAAAATCAGAAGAGTATTGCTCTTATTATCTGAAGCAACACCCTATTGAGCCCATGAGAAATCCATGGTCCTATTATATTTTTCGTTTTGTGGGCTATGATTGCAAGAAGTATGCCCTGCGCAATTGTGGATAGCATGAAGAGGGATGCGTAATGCTGGGGATGGACAATCATGTACGAAACGATTGATGTGGCGTATGCAACCTTGATATCTGTTATTTTCCATAAATACAGAATAAGCACGCCTCTGAAAAGGAACTCCTCATTGAAAGCATCCAGAAACATTATTGCATTCCAGGATAGCGAGACATGTGCGTTCTGTCCCCATAATGCAATTAGTCCCAGGAGAAGGGTTATCACAAGCGCACCAATGCCCAGAATTATGCTCTTGCCCATCCCCTCCTTCCTTATGCCGAATCTTGTCAATGCATCTCTGATGCTCCATTTCTCGAAGTATGAAATTGCAATTAGCGGAATGGCAGTGAATACTATGAGTTTTCCCAGGAAGTACCCGTAATAGGATAATTTGTCTTCAAGATATATGACCACCTGATACGCCACGACCATGGAAAATGCGATGAGCGAAAGCACCAGCACTCTCTCAAAACTTTCTTTCTTCCATATGGCACAATAAAGCAGGGGTATGATTAGGGGGAAAAACATAAGAGTTACGGGAAGCATTTTATGTAAACATCAGAGGAATATTAAAGATTGCGATTTCTCAAATAATTTCTTAAAGGGTTTTGCCTTATAAATTCATGATAGCCCTTCTATCCCTGCTGCTTGTCGTGACATTTTCAATGCTCGTGGTCAGGATAGGGGCGGTGGCGCTGGAGATGACCGGCTTATCCAGAGATATGGCAAAATTTCAGGCGCAGTCTGCCTTTTCCGGCACGGGATTCACCACGTCCGAATCAGAATATGTTGTTTCACATCCTGTGAGGAGAAAGATTATCCGCATACTCATATTTGTCGGAAGCGCAGGTATAGTTTCCGCAATGGCAACTTTGCTTCTGACTTTTATTGGAAGCACGAAAGAGGAGGCGACTTCAAGCCTGGCGTGGCTTTTTGTCGGACTGCTCATAATCTACCTTTTCGCCCGCTCGAAGCTTGTAGATAGAGGATTGAGATGGCTCATAAGCAGAGCCCTTGAAAAATTCACTAACCTGAAGGTATATGATTATGAGCAGCTCCTTGGTCTCAGCAAAGGATATTCAATAGGCGAATTCAAGGTCAGGAAGGGCAGCTGGATGGACGGCGAGAAACTGAAGAAGCTAAAATTTGATGAAGAGGGTGTTTTGGTGCTTGGCATATACAGGAAAGTTGGTGATGAAGAGAAATATTTTGGCACTCCGGGCGGAGAGACGGAACTCATGGAAGGAGACATAATCATATGCTATGGGCCCGAAGAAACAATAAGAGAAATATCATGCAGATTGAAGGGGAAGGAGGGAAACCGCCAGCACAGGGAAGCAGTGAAAAAGGAAAAAATCAGAAGGAAAGCAGAAGAAAAAGAAATGGAGGAGGCGCAGGGATAAGAGAAAGAAAGCGTTGGATTTCTATACGCCATCTCTCTACCTTTATTTCTTGTATTCTCTGCCCTTTTCTTGCACAATTCTCATGACCTCCTCCTTTAAAATCTGATATATCAGGGAGCCGTCTGCTTTTCCCTTCATTTTTTTCATTGCAATTCCCATGAGCGGGGATATGGCATCTTCCCCTTTCTCCGCCACAATGGACGCATGCTCCTTTAAAATGCTTTTTATCTCCTTTCTCAAATCTTCCTTGTTCATTGCTTCTATCCCGCATTCCTTTATTATCTCCTCCAATGAAGCATCTGGTTTCCCTGCCCAGCACTCCATGATTTTATCTATTCCATCCTTCGAAAACATTCCCTTTTCCAGACCTTCCAGCACTTCGTCAATGCGCCCGGCCAGATTTTTGATATCATGCCCTTTCCTTTCTATCTCTGGCAGGACGTGAAGCAAAATTCTCGCTATTGCCTTTGAGTCATGTTTTTTTACGAGGGGCTCAAATAATTCGTCTTTGCCCCCATAAACAATCTGCTCCGCCTCATCCTTTCCGAGTCCGTATTTCTCGTATCTCAAAATTTTATCATCAAACGTTTCCGGCAGCTCGCTTTTCAACCTTTTTATTCTGTCAGGTTCAATAAACACAGGAGGTACATCTGTTTCGGGGTACATTCTCTCTGCACCTGCTATGGGACGCATATACTTCGTTGTTCCGTCTGGCAGCGCTTTCCTTACTTCCCCTTCCATGTCAAATGCCATTGCAGCGCGGGTAATGACCGCCTCAATGCATGTCCTTGCCACCTTTTTCTCGCCTGAGGAAATCACAAAAGCGTCCATATTGCGGCATCCGATTTTTTCCCTCACCATCTCGACCTCTTTTTCAGAAATCCCGTATGGCAGCTCGTCCGAATGCATGATGCCGCCGCCTGCCGCCTCCGCCGCCGCCGCCGCAAATTCCTTCCCCAGGCGATTTTTTTTGTCCCTCACGCCGCCTATAACCCCTTCAAAGCCGGGAAGGCGGGCAGCCATGACCGTGCCTTTGCCTTTTCTTATGACTTCCGATTTTGTATTTGCAAATATGCTGCTTACATCCGCTATTTCCGCCTTTTCAATTTCATCCTTTGTTGTCCTCTGACGGAGCAATTTTTTAACCTCCACCATCTCCAGCTGCCGTTCAACCTCGTTTTTCAGAATTCTGGATATGCTTCTCAACTCCTGCACGCCTTTTATTTCAACCCTGCTCCCTCCTTTTATGGAGACGTTCAAGTCCTGGCGTATGGTGCCTATGCCCCTCTTCACCTTCTTTGTCGCTCTCAAAATTTTTCCTATCGCAAGCGCCACTTCTTCTGCCTCTTCTGGCGATTCGATTTCCGGGGCAGTTGTGATTTCGACAAGGGGTATGCCCAGGCGGTCGAGCGCATATTTTACAGCATTTCCTTCCTCCCCGATGCGGCGGGCCGCATCCTCTTCAAGGCAGATTGTTTCTATGCTTATTTTCCCAACTTTCCCCCCGAGGGCGACAAGGGCTGTCCTCTGAAATCCGCTGGTTGTGGAGCCGTCTATGACTATTTTTCTCATAAAATGGAGCTCATCGACGATTTTTGCGTTCAGCATCAGAGCCGCTTCAAGGCAGATGTCTATTGCTTCCTGGTTTGCTTCATGAGGCGGTTCCTCGTCTGCCTCGACCAGGCATGTTGACAGCGACGAAGCCATGTAAATGAAGCGTTTCTTCTTCCCTGCCTCGGCAAGAGCAGCTTTGTCCATGCCGCCAAGTTCCGAGCGGGTTGGGACAAGCTCCCTTTCGAAAGAATAATCAAAATTATCTGTCAGCACGGAAGGGCATTTGCAGAATAATTTGTGGGTATCTAGCTGCTGGTGTACCTCAAGCCCTGCTTTGAACCCCAGCTTTCTGTAGTCCATTTAAAGCAGCAAATCTTTATTCACAAGGACAAGAGTCCTTCCGATGAATATGTGCGTGTCGGGCATTAACGGGCGTATGATGCTCATATGGATGCCTATGAATCCAATCATGAATCCGCTCTGCCTCCCTATCATGTCCCAGAAATCAATTCTCGGAGGTATCAGATGCTCGTTTCTAACAAGAGTGTAACTGAAGCTGTTGTATTTCCACCATATCGGCCGGAGGAGCATGCCTACATATGTCTGCCTGGTTATGCCAAATGGCAAACTCTTCTGGAAAGGAACGCACGCAACTCCATGCCCGTAGCTGAATATGTGCGAAAATACGCTTATCTTTGTCCACGGAGTGATGTAAGCATCTATTATATCCTCTATTCTATCAAGCAGGTATGCAAAAATCTTCAGCCAGCTCATGCATGCAATATCGGTCGTAAGGATGGCTTTTGCATTCTCAACATCCTCAGGTGTTAAAGCCGCTTTCAGAAGACGCAAATCATTGTTTATTCTGGCAATGGCTTTTATCACGGCATCTGCCTGTGCCGGTGAAACAGAGTCCACTCCCTCAAAGGTACCATCCTCCCTGAAAATCGTATATCTTATTTCCACCTTTTCATTTGAGTCGCTGGCAGAAGCCCCGACAGGCATCAAAACAGAGGGCATCACGAGCAGGGCGGCAGCAAGAAAAATAGCAGATAACTTTCCCACCTTCATTTCAATCACATAAATTAATCCTCATTCATTATTTATGAATTTCGTAGTCAGAATCGATAGCTTAATAAATTGCATCATATTAACTAAAATCCGTAAAACCCGAAAATGTTAATAGCGGGGTGGGGTAGTCAGGAAAACCCGTCGGGCTCATAGACCCCCTTTCTTAGGAAGAAAGGTGTTTCATCCCCAAAGAAAGGGTTGAGGAACCCGAAGATCCGTGGTTCAAATCCACGCCCCGCTACTTAATTACTTTACGCCTGTCTAAGTCACTCTAAAGAAAAGAAGCCAATTTGGTTTGATATGTATTTTTCCTTTGAATTATTGGGTAAAAC